>PSLF01000001.1:131282-186844 GCA_040289475.1 Acidimicrobiia bacterium
ATAAATTCCAAAGTTCTCGTACTAGCGACTCACACTGGTTTCGTGGCATATAAGAAGTGCGAGAAAACTAGGTTCATGCATCTTGCCTCGGAGTAATACCCCTTGATGTCACGGTACCGGTCTACCATGAGTGGGTGTCAGGAATTCGTCTGAGCCGATGCACTATCTCGACGCGCAGGAAGGTAAAGAAAAGAGCTAAGAAAGGCCGCTGATATTGGCAGTAGACACGAGAGGTAGTGAAACAACAACAAGAGGCGATCTATCTCCGCGGATCCCGCCACACAGCCTGGAAGCCGAGGCGTGCGTGCTAGGTTCTATCCTTCTAGACTCCGAAGTACTGGCCGAAGTCGCTCACCTGATCAGAGAAGACGACTTCTGGAGTCCGGCTCACCGAGAAATTTACGCTGCTATGTGTTCGCTCGATCGCAAGTCCGCGCCGGTCGATCTCGTGACGGTTGCCGAGGAACTTCGTCTAGCGGGAAAACTTGAAAAAATCGGGGGAACCGAAACCCTAGCTGCCCTCGTCGAAATGACGCCCTCTCCAGTGAATGCTCCCCAGTACGCAAAAATTGTCGCCGACTATGCAAGACTCCGTCGCCTACTCTCTGCCACTCACCAAATTCAGGAGCTGTGTTACTCACCGGGGGGTGAAACAGCAGATGTAATCGACTACGCCGAAACACTCATATTCGAGGTCACAAAGAGTGAAGGTGCCGAGCTGTTTGCAACGGTTCACGATCTATTGGGCGAGGCCATAGATCGCTTGGAACATCTCTACCAACGGGAGCACTCTCTAACGGGGATCCCATCTGGGTATTCAGACCTTGACCAGATCACGTCCGGCTTCCAGCCCTCCAATCTAGTTGTGGTAGCCGCCCGGCCGTCGATGGGCAAGACTGCCTTCGTTCTTGGTCTGGCGCAAAACGCCGCCCGCCTTACCAGAAAAGCCGTCGCGATCTTTAGTTTGGAGATGTCGAAGTCCGAGCTAATCCAGAGACTCCTGGCGGCGGAGGCGATGATTGACCTCAGTCATATACGCACTGGAAGAATAAGCGACACCGAGTGGAAAAAGTTGATGTCTGCGGCGGGACGACTCGCAAATGACCCGATGTACATCGACGACACCGGCGCCATTACCCTAATGGAACTACGAGCGAAATGTCGGCGTCTCGCAGCGAGAAAAGATCTCGGGCTGATCGTGGTCGATTACATGCAATTGATGGAGACGGGAACCTTTCGACGAGAACACAATCGCCAGCAGGACATTTCTGAAATTTCCAGAGGTCTTAAGCTACTCGCCCGGGAGCTATCGGTCCCGGTGATCGCCGTCAGCCAACTCAACCGAGCTCCAGAGCAACGCAATCCGAAGACGCCGCTCCTTTCCGACCTGCGTGAATCTGGAGCGATAGAACAGGACGCCGATCTGGTGATATTCCTTTACCGGGACTCCTATTACAACGAAGACTCCGCCGAGAAAGGGCAGGCGCAGGTCATAATTGCAAAACACCGCAATGGCCCCACGGCTAAGATCAATCTCGCATTTGTCGAGGCTTGCACTAAATTTGCCGATCTCGCCAAAGTGCAGGTTCACTAGTTAGAAACGCCCGTTATCGCAATAGTGGTTGGCACTCGATGTTGGGAATCGACCGCCTTGTGCCGGAGATCATGCTCGGGGTAGGGCTTGCGGTCCTGAGCGGAAGCTTGCTCGCTTGGGTGAGAGCAGGCAAGGGCAACTCAAAGCCGTTTGCAATGAAAAACCCTTCGTCCAGGCCACGGCAGCAGGAATTCGAGTTGTCGGGGATAACCACGTCCGCCGAGGCAACCAGACCACCACAGAGCCAGCCTATAAATCGCAGCAGGACCTTGTTTTTCATGTTTGCAGGCTTCGTGACCGCGGTGTGGTCGCTGGCAACAATCTTGGGTCGGACCACCTAAACGCGTGGCTCCCCCAACAGCGCGCCTTGCCCGACTTTGTCGCGCTCTTTGACATCGCAATCAGTGCTGTCCGGCGAAGAACGCATCGACAACTTACAATTCGAGTATGAGATCGATTCCCCTTGAATGACGTCGAGGAGCTACCTTGGTCAATCGGACTGCCGCAATACGAGCACGGGCACCTCTTAGGATCTCCTTCGCAGGAGGAGGTACCGATGTACCACCCTACCCAGAGACCGCCGGAGGCTGCGTTCTCTCCGCAACCATAGATTTCTATGCCTACGCCTCTTTGATTCCGGGAGGGAATCGAGACGAGTTCGAAGTAGAGTCTCCCGATCTTGGCACCGTCTTCCGCATGCAAAGCCGCGCCCGAGCGACTTCACCCGACTCCAGAGCACTCTTGGGCGCCACTAACATAGCAGGAAATGCCATCCCCGATGCCGCGCGCCCTAACGATTTCTTTGTATCGACCAGCCGCACATCCAGCAGCGTCGGCTCGCCCGCGCCAGGAATTCGAGCTAGCCGATCCACTGGCTGGCGAGGTGGAGTCAGTTCGGATCGCTGCGAACTAGTAAAGGCTGTCCTCGACGAGTTCCCCCAACATCGAGAGCAACTTCGCCACGGGCGGCTTGTTCTGCACTCCGACGCCCCACCCGGATCCGGCCTGGGGTCGTCATCTGCCCTCATCGTGGCAATGACTGCTACCCTGGCGGAGAAGACCGGCGAGGCCCTGGGTCCTTACGAGATCGCAGCGCGCGCTGCAAAGATCGAGCGCGAAAACATGGAGGTTCCCGGGGGCTACCAGGATCACTATGCGGCCGCTTTTGGGGGTTTCAACTTCATCGAGTTCGATGTCGAAGGCGCCCTGGTGCATCCCCTCGCCTTGAGAGCCGAGACAGTCGACGAGCTCCATGCGAGCTTGGTTTTGTGCTATACGGGAAAGACCAGAATCTCCGGACACATTTTGCAGCGCCAGATACAGGCGTACGAGGCTAAAGAAGAGCGGTCTGTCGAGGCCCTTGAGCGAATCAAACAGATTGCGATCGAAATGCGATCCGCTCTGTTGAAGGGCCGCCTCAGCGACTTCGCAGAGGGTCTGTCGGCGGGATGGGAGGCCAAAAAGCAGCTTGCGGAGGGGATAACAGAAGACGACATCGACGCTCTTTACGAGTTCGGCCTAGACAACGGAGCGGTAGCAGGAAAAGTGCTGGGAGCTGGCGGGGGCGGATACTTTTTGTTTTTCTGCCCCGTGGAGAAAGCTGCTCGCCTCCGAGCGGCCCTAGAGGAGAGAGGGAACAGGGTAATGCCTTTCTCGTTCGAAAGGCGGGGGGTGCAAACGTGGCGCGCGCCGTATTTCTAGACAGAGACGGTACGCTTATCGAAGACCTCGAGTACCTCTCCGACCCGGAAGCGGTTCGAGTTTTGCCTGGCGCGGGAGCAGCGCTCTCCAAGCTCGCATCGGCAGGATTCGAACTAGTTGTAGTGTCAAATCAATCTGCTGTAGCGAGAGGCATCGCTACCCCAAGAGATATCGAAGCAATTGAGCAGCGGATCACCGCGTTGCTGGAGATCGAGAAGGTGTGCATAACCGCTTGGTACTACTGCTTCCATCACCCAGAAGCTCTTGTAGAGGGGTGGCGGGCAATCTGCGACTGCCGGAAGCCTAGACCGGGAATGATCTACAAGGCCGCCGAGGATCTCTCCATCGACCTGCGACAAAGCTTCCTCATAGGTAACATGTGGAGCGACATAGTGGCAGCCAATCGGGCCGGCGTCCGGGGGATTTTGATCGAGAGCACTCCAGCCAAGACTGCAGTCGATCCTTACGTCGAAAGCACGGAAGCGGTCCCGTGGTCGGTAGCCCGCGACCTCTTTGACGCGGCCGAGAAAATCTTGGCCGAAGACGCGCCAAGTTGAAACTGACTAATCGCTACCTGAGCGCCAAGCCTATACGAGATCTAAGAGAGCTAGCATTTTAGGAATGACAGATCAGCAACAATCGGCTCCCGAACAGCCTCTCTTCGACATGACCGAAATAGTCGGAACGAAGCTCGCGTCTCTCAGAGATGCCTTAGCTCAGATGGATCCGCACGAATTGAACAATGCCTCCCAGCCCTCGGGATTCATTGACTCGCTAATCCAAGCGGGGAAGATGGCCGTGGATGCCCTCAAAAGTGGAAACAAGCTTATGGCAGCGGGAAACGGGGGGAGTGCAGCAGAAGCCCAGCACTTGACAGGAGAGATAGTTGGAAGGTTCCGGCGAGACAAGCAGCCGTTGCCAGCTATATGCCTTCACGCTGACACCTCATCGCTCACCGCGATAAGCAACGACTTCGGATACGACACTGTCTTCGCTCGACAAGTTCATGCGTTCGGCAGCCCTGGAGATGTGCTTTTTTTGTTGTCCACTAGCGGCCGATCCAACAACCTCGTCGAGGCTGCTCTGGCCGCTCGCTCGCTCGGTGTTGGCTGTGTGGCGCTGCTAGGCTCGGGCGGTGGGGAGTTGGCGAGCGTCTGCGACGTAGCGGTTCGAGTACCTTCCTCTGACCCTCAAGTCGTCCAAGAGGTTCACCTCTTCGTTGTGCACTGCATAGCCTGGGCCATAGAAGAGGCCTTCACCGGGAGCAACCCTGCCAGCCAGAAAATGGATCTGAGCACCAAAGATTCGTAGTGATCTATTAGTGCTCCGAGTTAGAGTAGCGCCTCAGGGGGGAGCGGGGTGGCTGTCGCCACCCCAGTAGGGGAGGATCGCTTCTAGTGGGGTCGAGCATACTACGAGGCATCTGAGATTGGGTGAAAACCAACCTTCTTTAGATCGATCGGCCTTAAAAAGCAGGGTAATAGTGGCGCTTGACGTCACTTCTCGGCAACAGGCTGCGGAGGTCGTCGAGGCGCTTGGACAAACCTGTGATTTTTACAAGGTCGGGCCGGTTCTTTTTTATCGAGAGGGGCCAGCGATTTTGGAGTGGCTGCGCTCACAAAAAAAATGCATTTTTCTAGACCTCAAAGCACACGACATTCCATCGGTTGTCGAGTCGGCTACTCACGCCGCAGCAGAAATGGGGGTGACCTTCTTTACCGCCCATGTTGCAGATGGCTCGGCAGCCGCAGCCGTCAAAGCCTCTCGCGATGCCGAATCGGTGGTAGGACACAAGGTGTCGGTTCTGGGCGTCACCGTATTGACGAGCACTCGCTCGTCCGATGTACAAGGAAACTCCACCGAGAGTTCCTTCGAGACGCTTTTGTCCTCCAGGGTCGAGCAGGCAGTCTCTTCGGGTTGTGACGGTATTGTCGCGGCTGCATCAGATATTCCTCTCATGGCAGACCTGCTCCCGCAGAGCATGCTGAAGGTCTGTCCTGGAATACGTCCACGTACCCCGCGCCTTCGAACAGAAGACGATCAGGCACGAACAGCTACTCCATCGGAGGCAGCAGCGATGGGAGCCGATTTCATAGTAGTAGGCCGTTCCGTCCTCGAAGCCTCCGATCCGCTCCAAGCGTTCCTCAACATACGCGATGAGTTCGCAAGCCTCCTAGGAACTGGAAGAACCCTCCGATCTTCGCGCACACCCTTCGATAAACCGACCCCGGAAAGGCAGCCCTCAGAGCTGCCCCGGCCCGACTTTCGTCACCTCAAGGAGTAGATGCCCCGTGAATATGGGAATCCAAGGAAAGGTCGCCACAGTCACTGCATCTACAGCAGGGCTGGGATTCGCTTCGCTTCTGCGAATGCGCTCCTGCAAGAAGGGGCTTGCGTCGTGCTCAATGGTCTGCGACGCCTCAAACTTTCGAAGATCCTGCCCCGCTTCTCTTGTTCCCAGCAGTAGATCTCGTCCAAAAAGTGTTTCCCGCTATGAAAGATTTGGGTTGGGGAAGGATAGTCTTTATAACCTCTGGTGCCGTTCGGAAACCGCTATACCCGTAGACGGTGGGCTCCTCTGGGGCCATTTCTGAGTCATGACCGAGCGGATGAGGGGAATCGAACCCCCGTCTCAAGCTTGGGAAGCTTGCGTTCTACCTCTGAACTACATCCGCAATCGTGCTCGCACGTACGTCAAAACTCGGACAACTCTTCAGAGTATTTGCCCAACGCCCGATAGTCCACGACAATTGGGCGGCACAGCCTTTGTATTTCACTTCGGGCCCTTCGTTGTTTGCGGAAAGGTAAGGAGCGGTGAGAGAGTGATCCTCTCCGATAAGTCGATTCTTGAAGCGATCGAGTCGGGACGCATAGAGATCGACCCGTTTTTTAAAGACTGCATCCAGCCCAGCTCAGTTGATTTGCATCTCAGCCCAGCCTTTCGAGTGTTTCATAATGCTCGCAAGCCCTTCATAGACCTGAAGCTACCCCAAGACGATCTCACAGAAGAGATGGTCGTACCCGCTGGCGAAGCCATGATCCTCCACCCTGGGGAGTTCGTTCTGGGATCGACCGTCGAACGCATCCGGCTCCCCGACGATTTGGTCGCCCGGCTGGAAGGAAAATCGAGTCTGGGTAGACTAGGCCTTTTAATTCACTCGACAGCAGGATTCGTGGACCCAGGCTGGAACGGAACTCTTACCTTGGAGCTGTCCAACGTGGCTAATTTGCCCATAACTCTTTACCCAGGGATGAAAATTGGACAGGTTTCCTTCTACGAACTTTCTACTCCCGCGCTCCACCCCTATGGAAGCGAGGAGGCCGGTTCTAAGTACCAAGGACAGACAGGACCGGTCCCCAGCCGGTTCTATCGCGAGTTCAAGCAGGATGGGTAGGCAGAAGGCAAATTGCACCTTCCTGGTCAAAATCCGCTGATCCCGGCATATGCCTTCGATACCGGATAAGGAGAATGTTCTCCGAGGGAAGCACCTATAGCCCAATCGAGAATTACGACGGTCCAAGTCCCATGACTGCGAGCAACAGGGCTGGAAGATATACCTCCGCCCGCTCCAACTCGACTCGCCAGCCTTTTACCGACCAAATCACCACACGCCTTTGCGGCCTCGGATCCCTCTGCTATTAGAACCAATCTCCAGAAAGCAGTTCCCCCCTTCGTCCACCTCCCGCAAAACGCCGCCGGGTACGCAGCAAGGCAAGCTCCTTCGGCAGCCCATGCCGCGCCAAACAGAGACGATGAAGGAACCAGGGATTCCACCCCTAGTGCGTACGGGCCGTTGTGCGCCCGTGCAGATCTATAGGCCTTGCGTAGCTCTGGAAAAGCGCTGTACACCAAAGTTCCTGGGTCGTTCAAGACGGAGTGTCCGTGGATTTGTAGAACTGCAGAGAGCTGGTCAGCGTGTGAGTGTCCGGCCCATCCCCTCTGACCCGGAGGACCACACCTAATTACTGCATACAGGCCGCTGCCTCTGTAGACATACAGCCCGGACTGGGCGTAGCGCCAAAGTCGAGGCGCAGTTTTTGTAAGAGATACTGCGTCGATCAAATCGGCAGCGCCACACAGAGCAGTTCCGAGAAAGGAACCGACCCCAAAAGACACTCCGAGCCCATCACTTCCGAACACCCATAACCTCTTGGACTTTTCCTCGGCGCGGTCCCATCCCTCGCCCAGAAGGCGTATGTGAGGCCAGTAAGCGAATACAGACGCGTTGTTCGGGTCGGACCGAGTGTCGAACAGGATTAGATCGCCCGTGGAAGAAGCAGGGCTTTCATCGCGTGGATCGGAATTCAAGCATACCCACTTCCATTTAGCAGTTGGCTTGGGCCGGCAGTTACCCAGCATGGATCCTGCAACGGCAGCATCTACCGATTCTTCAAAGACGCGGTGCAACCTCGGCGTATATCCAGTCACTCGCGCCAATGCCCCTAAGGCTCCCAGCGAATAAGCTCGGTCCCACATCGACAAGTCGGACTCGGGCAATGCTAGGGAGCGCTCGAGGACGAAAAAACGTCCTCCATCGAAGTCGCCGATAGCGGGTATTCGCCCGAAATCGTCTGTGATTACGTCCACGAACTCACAAGCTTTTGCCAATCTTTCGGTGGCCTCTTCGAGTCCGACAGTGTCCGACGCCCTCCTCCATGCCACCGCAATCCCGTAAGCGGCTGCCTCTGCGGCAAAGAGGTGGTAGCCCGTCGAGCCCTCGAAGTTCGAACCGTCCTCGAAAAACTGGTTGATCACTTGCCGGCAAAGTTCGGTCGTGGCGCCTCGTAAAACGTCCCCGAAACAAAGCTTCCCCAAACGCAAAGACTCATCGAAGACGGCAGATCCAATCACCAAGCCGCAAAGCTGAACCAGATAGTGGTTGTGGGTGAGGAAGCGACGGCGATCTGGGTTCAAGAGGCAGAAGCAAACGTGATCTGTGACGGTTTCGAAGATGGCCTCTAGCTCACCCACCCCAAACTTTGCTCCCGATGCTGAAAAAAGGCACAGCGCAAGAGAAATGTTGGCTAGGCGAATCCCCACTTCCATCCCAGAAACCCAGTGAATCCCAAGACCTGGCGGGTTGGAGCGAGCAAAGTCCTTTACCTCTTCGACAAATTCCGCCACTAATCTCTGCTTGTCCTCGATAGCCCCGGACGCAAATGCGAGTGCCAGAAGTGGCAAGTGCTGCAAGCGGCCAAGCTCCCAGGAGATTCTCGGATCCGCACCCGGGGGGTGGTCGAGTCGCTGCGAAGAGTACCTCCTCGAATCGTCCCAGTTGTAGCCAGTGAATGGATCTCTATGCCACGGTATAGGCTCGTAGCCGGAGAGTGCTTTTTTGTTGTGTATCTCGCGCTGGAGCGCAGTGGTCCGAGCCCTACTCGCACAACTCAGTATTCTCGCTATCTGGTGCTTGGGTAGACCGTCGTGTCTGACACCGATGAGTCCGGGCGGCACAATCTTTTCCGACACAGCTACCGGCTTCTCCCCGCCGAGATCAAAGCGGTGCTCGAGTGTCAAGAGTGCGGTCTTGCGGATCCACTCGCGGTGAGCACTCAGCTGCTTCGGATCGAGAGGGCTGTCTAACAGAGCGTCATGTCTGAAACACTCAGCCGCTTGCGCCACGATATCGAGGAAGGAGGATTGCTTAGAGCCGCGGGATGAGTCGTTGTCATTTTGCCTCAGGAGTCGGCGCCGTCTAAAGCCCAACAATCTTGTTTCGATCAGCTTATCGAAAATGGATTCGGCAGCTGCTCGTCTGGCTAATGGGTTGTGGACGAGCGAGGCCAGGTCGTCAAGGGACGGCAATCGATTCGGCAGCACTAGATGTCAAAACCGTGTTTGAGTCTCTTCCAGCAAGGGTATCCACCGTTCAACATTTATGCTGCGAGATCCAAAATAGATATCCCACCACATAGCCAGTGCCAACAGAAGCCACACCCGCCTCTTGTCGGGGTGGTCAGCAACAGACGCGGCCGTCCCCGTCAGTACACCCGAGTGCTCGGCAAAGCGCGAGATAGCCTCGCGCGCAAGCAGCACAAATGCTGGCATCTGAAGCCATTCGGCTATAGGAACCCTGAATCCCTGTTTGCCTCGCGTTGCAATGCTCACCGGAAGCAGGTCGGACATAGCCTTTCTCAACAGATATTTGCGCTTGAGATGCCTCATACGAATGTTCTCTGGGATACCCATAACCACTTCGACGACCTTGTGATCCAAGAACGGGACTCTGGCCTCGAGGCTAGCGGCCATTGTCATCTTGTCGACGCGCATAAGTAGCAGCTCAGGTACCCTGAACGAAAGATCGAGAAAAGACATCCATTGCAAGGGACCGTTCAGCACAGCGTTCTTCTCGAACCGCTCCCAAAAAGGCTTTATAACCTGCCAGGACGAAAGCCCCTCGGTTGCCTGACGTGCCTCTGGTGAGAGGATGCCTTGCTTCTCCCGGTCTGTGAATCCCTCTGCGCCTCCGAAGAAGGCAGGCATCCCGCGAGACATTCTTTCGAGCCACAACGCAGGTCGTACGTCTCTCGAAGATACCATTCCTCCCAAGCGGGTTCCCAGCCGAAGAAGAGGGTTGGGGAGCCATGCCCCATACCGCTGCAGCGCTAGAAGTACTTGCCAAGATCGATACCCCCCAAAGAGCTCGTCAGACCCCTCACCGAGCTGGCATACAGTAACTCCTTCATTTTTTGCAAGAGAGGAGAGGAAGTAAATCGAAGCCGCTACCGGGTCTCCTAGGGGCTCGTCGAGTTGCTCGATCATCCGGGGAAGAAATGTCAGAAAGTCGAAAGGGGAGATATCCACTTCGTAGTGCCGAGCACCAACTTCTGACGCCATAAGGCGCGCGTGCTCGTACTCGTTTCTGTAGCTTTCGAAACTGCCAGCGTAGCCCAGCGAAAACGTCCTAATCGGCTTCGGCTCACCCTTGGCGAAAAGAGCTGCGTTGATCGAGGAATCCAGACCCCCTGACAAAAACACGCCGACGGGCACGTCTGCGACCTTGTGTAGCCTTACTGCTTCTTCTAAGGCACCCCCCACTGCCTGTTTGTACTCTTCCAAATCCAGGTCGAAGAGTGGCTTCGCAGCAGTTAGCGGATCCCACCACCTTCTGTGACGCACCTCGCCTCGAGAAGAAACCCACAAGCTGCATCCAGGTTCTAGCTTGCTCACTCCATCGAAGACAGTTTTAGGCGCAGGTGCTACGTAAAACGTCAAGTAGTGGTAGAGCGCCTCAAGGTCTATCGCATGGGATATCCGCTGATCCTCGAGGAGCGCTTTGATCTCCGATGCAAAGACCACACGGTGGGCGTCCAGAGCGTAGTAAAGAGGCTTTATACCGAGCCTGTCCCGTACCAACCATAGAGATCTTTTGCGACTGTCCCAGATGGCGAACGCGAACATGCCTCTCAGGCGCCTCAGGCACTCCTCTCCCCACTCTTCGTACGCCCTCAAGACGACTTCGGTATCGGAGTGATCGGTCTTCCATCGATGCTTTCCCGTCGCCTCCAGCTCTCGCCTAAGCTCGGCCGCGTTGTACACCTCACCGTTGTATACCAACACAACGCTTCCGTCATCGTTGATCATGGGCTGAGATGCAGAATCGGAAAGATCCACGATCGAAAGACGACGGTGCGCTAAATGAATACCTGAGGAAAGATCACACCAGTATCCCTCAGCGTCGGGGCCTCTGTGAATCAAGCGATCCGACATCTGGCGGACGGTCTTTTCCGCGCGGTCGGCTAAGTCTCCCTTGGCTTTATCGAAGATAAGGGTCCCCGCAATACCGCACACCTAGAAAGCCCCTTTTATGTTCTTGTATGGACCTGATGAGCATCGTCTATTGTGGCCCCAGTCAACGCTCAAACCGGCAACCAGTTTTTCGTTTCTTTCAGAATAGAGACTCAATCCCAGCCAGGTGTCGGCGGCTTCGCAAATGCCTAGAGGATGCGGACTCGTCCCCCTAGCTCTATCCCCGACTCCCGGCGGCGGACATATAGCTTGCACAGCCTCCCGGTCCGGTGGCCTTGAGTTACAGTGAAGTCTTGCGGGGCCATCCTCCAGTATCGAGACAAAAACGCCGCAAGCGATAACGCTGCACTCCCAGTCCCCGAGTCCTCGTCTATCCCGATCCCGGGGGCGAAAAACCGGGCGGTCACGTCGCCACCTCTTATAGCGAAGCATAGAACGCCATGAGCTGCATCCCCCAGCTCCGACAAAGCAGCCATGTCAGGATCGATCTCGAGCAGCCTTTCTGGATCGGCAAATGCCAGAATCAGGTGAGGATCCCCGTACCCTCCCTTCGCCGACGGCATCCGGGGAGATAGGTCCAAAGCATCGGCCCTCAGTGCATCCAGGATTGAAAAAATGTCTTTCGGGCCAGAAGCCAGCGGTGGTGGGGCGACCCTTATCCAGCCAAAGTCATCATTTGCCCATGCAAATGCTTCCGTAGCTGGAACTCGTATCTTCCATGGTTCCCTCAAGTTGCGTTCAGAGCAGTAGTGGGCTGCGAGCCCCACTAGCGGATGCCCTGCGAAGGACAACTCGGTCTTGGGAGCGAAGATTCTCGCCTGTAGCAATCGCCGCTTCTCCCACTCTGCTGTAGAGACGAAGATCAGCTCGGGATGGCCTGACGCAGAAACCAGCTCCAGACATCGATCTTTCGAAAACGTGCGCACGGGATCATCGGTGTAGACAATGCCAAGCGGATTCCCGCCGCCTTCTTCAGTGCAAAACACGCTGAGGTCGGCGATCGCAGTCACGGGTGTCGCTCTTCAGGTCTCTGCACAGCTGATTGAAGCTGAGGAAGGCCCACCCCGCTTACTGACAGGCTCAACGACTCTGCCAAAACCATCGATATGTCTCCGACCCTGACGCGTTCGCGTTTTCGCTCTTTTACGCCGTCATCGAGCATGATCAAGCAAAACGGGCAAGCAACCGCAATTATGTCAGGATCGGTGGAGAGTGCCTCGTCTGTTCGCTCGAGATTCACCTTCTTGCCGAGCCTCTCCTCCATCCACATCCTCGCACCACCGGCACCACAACAAAAGCTCTTGGTGCGATTGCGCGGCATCTCGACGACTTCTACCCCGGCCAGCGAGCCAACAACGCGGCGGGGTTCTTCGTAGATGTCATTGTGGCGACCCAGATAGCAAGAGTCGTGGTACACGATTTTCTTTCCTGCAAGTCCATCCCCCACTTCGAGGCGGCCCTCGTCAATCAGGTGCTGCAGGAGCTGGCTGTGGTGTATTACTTCGTACTCCCCGCCAAACTGCGGATACTCGTTTTTCATAACATTGAAGCAGTGCGGGCAGTGGACGATGATCTTCTTGACGCCCAAGGAGTTGAGAGTCTCGATGTTTTGCAGAGCCAACATTTGAAAAACGTACTCGTTTCCGGAGCGGCGCGCCGGATCGCCGGTGCACAGCTCCGTGGGGCCAAGAATGGCAAAGTCCACCCCGGCATGTTGGAGCAACACTGCCGTGGAACGAGCGACGCGCCGGTTTCTATCGTCAAAGGATCCTGCGCATCCCACCCAGTACAAGTACTCCGCATCTAAAGAACCCGAGTCGCCTACTATCTTTACCCCCAGATCCACAGCCCATTCAGCTCTGGTGTGCTGACCCATCCCCCATGGATTCGAAGAGTTTTCGAGATTCTTGTAAGCCTGCCCCAACTCGATAGGGAAATCTGACTCCATGAGAGACAAGTAACGTCTCATGTCCAAAATCTTGTCAAGAATCTCGATTCCTACTGGACATGCCTCGTCGCACGCCCTACACGTCGTACACGACCAAATCTCTTCCGACGTTATGCGCTCGAAAACTGAGTCGGCAGAAACCTGTATCTCCCGGTCGAGACCGGCTGGGGTCGATACGGGAAAAGCCGCTAGGCGAGCCGTTCGAGCCATCACCTCGCCCGTCTTGAGCACTATCTCCCGGGGGTCCAGCGGTTTTCCTGTGTTGTTCGCCGGACACACCGCTGTACAGCGTCCACACACGGTACAGGCGTCTGTGTCGAAGAGCTGCTTCCACGTGAATTCTTCTATGGTGTGGACGCCTACTGACTCGACCTCTTCTTCCATCAGGTTGGGCATGGGGCGCATTGCGCCTTTGGGGCGCTCTCTCTCGTGGAGGGCGAGATTTAGCGGAGAAGTCACCATGTGACGGAGCTTGGTCGTCGGCAAAAGCGCCAAAAACATCATGAAAGAAGCGAAGTGGAGTACCCACAGAGACCTGTGAAGCGACGCGAGCGCTTCGGGGGACGACGAGACAAATACTGTCTTGGCCACCAAGTAGCCGACGAAGCTCCATCTTTCGAAAGACGGATCGCCAGCGAGAGCAATACGGGCTCCCTCGACTAGGAATCCAGTGACCCCGATAGTGAACAGTGTAGTGAGAGTTATTGCGTCTTCTGGCCGGGTCTTGACGCGAAGCCTATAAGGGCGAGCTCCGTACCGTCGCGCCACCGACCAGCTCAAGCCCACGAGAAAAGAGATACCCGCAAGCTCGAGTACGAACGAGTAAGCGAGGTAGGTGTTGCCCTTCAAGAACTTCAAAGAGGCAGGTGCCAGATTGTCGATTTCCAACGTGATCGTTCCCGCGAAAAGAATCATGAAGCCGTAGTAAATGAGTGAGTGCATGAGGCCGGCGGAGCGGTCGAGCAAGAGCGTCTTCATCAACACACCGCCCGAAAACTCCCTCAAGCGACGTTGGGTCTGTCCACTCCTATCTTCGGATCGCCCCCGTGCCCAGTTGCGCAGCCTAAGCCCGAACAGATAGCTAGCCAGCCCAACAAAAACGGCGGAGGCCGCATAGAAAAGTGCTTCCAGCGCGAAAGGGATGTTCCCGAATACCTCTCGTCCTACGAATCCCTCCGAACCCCCGCCGGTCGACGCAAGGACCACCGGAGCGAAGCCGGCAAATCCACACATTTCAGATCCACTCCTCCCAACCCGTGGTGCGGGCTTCAAGTCGGGCACTCAGGTTATCTACACCTCAAACACGTGTAAACTCGAAACTGCTCTAGACAAGGCTCGACAATTAGGCCCGCAACCCTTTTTGGTCGCTACGCGCACAGCACACATCGTGACGCTATGGCGTCCCTGCGGACCCTAAGATCAAAGGTGTCGGTACCTGCCTATGGACACTTGCCAATTGACAGATATACACCAATACGCTGCCACAGAGCGTAGACGCCGCCCACCACAGATCATATCTTTGGCCGCCCCTTGGATGGCGCTGGTAATAGCGTTGACGGCGTGCGGGCGCCAAGGCATGGAAAGCCAGGTAAGCGCCACCCGAGCAGACAGGCAAGGTCCGTCCCGAGTCACTGGCAGGGTCACCGCCTCCGACACTTCGGAGCCTGTGCCATACGTGCAGGTAGTATTTTTCGATCTCGAAGGAAATCAGGTTGGACCTCCTGGTAACACCGATCTTTCTGGCTATTACGCGGTAGAACTACCCCCGGGCCGCTACCACGGTGTCGCCAATATAGTCAATCCATCACATCCCCTAGGCTGGAACGGGCTTTCGCCAGCCTGGACAGGGGGGCGTCCCGTAAAGAGTGCACAGGGAGTAATCGAGGTGCGTGCGGAAGAGAACAAGACTATAGACTTCACACTTGCACGCTTGAGAAAGTGCACTGGGCGGGTCAGGGCGGAGGGCGCCTCGGCGATCCCTCCTGGATCTACACTAGCAGTCCTAGACGCCGCTACCGGTGAACACTTCGCGCAGGTTTCTATAGACACCTCGGGTGCTTACGAAATCCTGGTACCTGACGGAGAGTGGTCGTTGGCGGTGACTGTCCCAGGATTCGTCCAGAAGACCATGTCAAAAGTGGTCGTCTATGGCGGGCCCGCTAATTTTCCTGAGCAAGCCGTGATACCGGTCTATTGAGGCGGTTTTTTTATAGCTCCAGAGTTAGAAGTATCTCGCCGGCACTGAGGTCTCATCGGACTCTCAAGATCGCTGTTTTGACGTTGCTCGCCCTCGTCAGCTCTGCCTGCCGTCCCGTCAATCCCCCGAACGCCCTCACCGCAATGCTGAGGGCGGTGCCCCTCATGGGAGAAGGTCCCGTGGCGGCGGTGCGTTTTTTCGACTTCTCTCAGACCCGCAAAGATCTACGTATATCCGCCAGAGGAGACACCAGCCCTCTCCCATTCGCTCTCAAGCAAGCCGCTGAGCGCATCCTAGACTCTCCGCTCGGTAAGGGGGATCTCTTCGATGTGCAGCAGTTAGAGGCCGTCTTGGAGGTCACCCCGACAGGAGCGACGCCACTTTTCATGATCGTCGGCTCTTTCGACAGCACCCGTGCGAGAGAGCTTGCAGACTCGTGGGGTTGGCCAAAAACGCGATCGGGGCTGTTTGAGTTGTACCACGCACCAGACGGCTCTGGGGTTGGAGTCGGCCCCCGACGTCTAGTGTTTTCGCAATCTTTCGCGACTGCCGCTGCCGTAACTGAATTTCGCGGAGGACCGGGGTCGCTATTGGCCCTCGATGGATTGTCGTCTTTATCGATCTCAGCAGGCAGGCCAGCAGCCATCGCTGTTGCCCCCCCGGCCAAAGGGTGTCTCGAGCCCCGCTGGATGGCAGTCGCACTCAAGTACTTGCCAGGCTCTTCGCCTACCGCTGCTTTTGTCGTCCAGTACAAGGACATGGACACCGCCGCCGCCTCTAAAAAGCACGTCCAAGCCGGTCTAGCCTCCTATCTTCACGGGGGCCCTTCTAGAATCGAAGTTGTCGACGTGCGTCGAGATTCGACCGTCGCCTCAGTGTCTTCGGACGATACCGGGGCAGCCGAATTGTTACGCGCTGTATACAGGGGATCACAACTCGAAAGAGCCCTCGAATGCTAAAGGTCGTAATTCTCGCAGGAGGAAAGGGGACGAGGCTCTCTCAAGAGACCGCCACTGTCCCCAAGCCGATGTTAGAGGTGGGGGGATATCCCCTCGTGTGGCACATAATGGACCACTTTTCCTCCTACGGCTTCGAGGAGTTCGTCTTGGCCTTGGGGTACAAAGCCGAGGCGTTCAAGGATTACTTTCTTCGTTACCCCTACCTTCACTCTAACATCACCCTGTCGCTGTCGACTGCAACCGTTGAGATATACGAACCAGAAGCCAGACCGTGGCGCGTTCATTTGGTCGACACAGGACTCGATACCGCCACCGGCGGCCGTCTGCGTCGTCTCAGAGGCCTACTTGAGAAAGAACGTTTTTTCGTCACTTACGGAGACGGCATCTCGGACGTAGATCTAAAAGAAGTCCTCGAACACCACGACTCGCACACGAAGTCCGTGACCATTACCGCCGTCAATCCGCCTTCCCAGTTCGGCGAGGTCATTTTCGACGACGACGGAGTAACTGCACGCTTCGTGGAAAAGCCGTCCCTAGATGACCGCTGGATAAACGGTGGATACATGGTCGTAGAGCCTGACGTCCTAGAAGAAATCCAGTCGGACGAAACAAGTCTCGAGTACGACGTGCTCCAGCTATTGGGACGCCAAGGCCGCTTAGGAGCGTACCGGCACCGAGGATTTTGGATGTGCGTAGACACTGGAAAAGACCTCGAGCGCCTCCGAAAGATGTGGGTCTCAGGAGCCGCACCCTGGACGAGAAAGCATGGCTGAGACATCCGTAGAGAAAGAGGTATTGGCGACGCAAACACCTCAAGCCGCACCCCCGGCTAGAGTCGCAGGCAACACAGGGGCTTTGATATTCGGGCAAGCCATCCAGTTTCCTGTTAGCTTTGTCGCTTCAATCTTCATGGTGCGGTCCCTCGGAAGCGACGGTTACGGAACCATTGCCTTTGTCTATGCCTTCATGGGCCTGTTCGACTGGCTCGCCAGCTTTGGCGTGGAGCAGGTGGTAGTAAGAGAAGCATCTGCAGCAGAGGGAAGGACCGACTCCGAAAAGCGCGCCCTCTCTTTCGGCGGCGAATTGTGGGGAAGCGGAATGGCTCTCACGGCGGCTACTTCGGCGGTGGCCGCTCTTTTAGCCGCAGTTCTGGCTTTCGTACTGGGATATCAAGGCTCGGTAGCGCTCCTATTGGTAATCGCAGGAATAGAAGCAATCGCGCTGGTCCCACCTCGGCTTTTGTCTACGGTGCTTCAAGTTCGGCTCCAGATGTGGAAGGCGGTGGGGATAACTAGCGCTCGTCACCTTGGATGGCTGGTCGCAGTCATGATCATGGCCAAGGCCCATGCCCCGCTGTGGGCCTTCGTGGGAATTCGCTCCACCCTTGCGGCGTGCGAGAGCATGACAATCGCAGCCGTCTCCCTGAGAGAGCTCGGAAGCCGCCTCACTTTCGCTGCCACCCGGGCGACGGAGCTAGCTAAGAATTCCTGGCCCCTAGCTCTCATGTACCTGGCTATCGGTGTCTATTTCCGGATCGACCGTGTCATCATAGAGCGCTTCGTCGGTCCAAAAGAACTCGGCTTTTACGCTGTTGCCGACAACATCGGCGGGATGATCAGCGTGATTCCGCTAGCGTTTTCCAGATCGGTATACCCAGAGATCTGCAAACGCCTCGCCTCCGAGGAGCGTTTTCGCTCGGCCGTCCGCACTTCCTTTAGGGTAACCATCTTCGTTATGGGCATCTTAGTAGTGGCAATGTTCGCTTTGGGTCCGCCCGCCATTAGGTTCATATACGGAGGCGAGTTTTCTTCTTCTGGGCACCTTTTGCGAATCCTTCTGCTAGCCCAGCTGGGTGCAGCATACGGCACGATCCTGGGCGTTGTGTTGTTAGCCCAATCCCTGCAGAGGGCAATGATGGTTGCCACGGCAGCTTCCGCGGTGGTCAACGTTTTAATCAACCTATTTGCTATTCCCCGATGGGGAGCTACCGGGGCAGCGTGGGCAACTGTTCTCAGCTACTGGTTTTCCAGCGCTGTGATGTTCGAGCTCACCAGGCGCACCCGAGAGCTGAACCGGCTGGGCCTCGCCGTATTCGCCCGTGCTGTGCCTGGGTTGGCATTGGGCTTGCTATCGGCTCTGTTGATCGTAAACCCGGTCTTCTCCGCTATAGCAGCACCCTTGTTGTGCGCTACTTTTTTCGTTTTGACTGGATTGATTTCGCGAAGCGATTGGGAGCTCGTCCGGTCGATGTTTCCGTGGAAAAACACCGGAGTGCCTCCACTCTCTCGAAGAGGGACGACCAATGGATGATCGTCACAGTTTGACCGGAGGACTCCGGCTGTTCGCTGTCTACGTAACTCTGAACGACGAGCCATTTATCGAGGCCTCGCTCGAATCCGTGTATCCTTTCGCCGAGAAAATCTTTGTCCTCACGGCCTACGACACTACTTGGGACGGCACTAAGGTCGCCCCAGACCGGACTCTCGAGAACGTCCTGGCGTTCGAAGATCCAGAGAAAAAGATCTGCTGCATAAAGATGTGGTGTCCTGACGAGGCGCTGGCACGGAACTGGGTTATGCACGCTGCCCTTCACTCGATCGAGTACAAATTCATTCCCCACGCCTTTGGAAGAGCCGAGATCGACGAGTGGCTAGAGCCGCCCGACTACTTCTGGATAGTCGATGGAGACGAGATCTACGACCCGGAGTCGGTTCCGCACATATTGCAGTTCGTTAGGAACAGCGGGGTCGGGCACGTGAAGGTGTATGGATACGTGTACTTCAGAACGTGGAACTACCGAGTGCGAGATCCCGAACCTTTCACAGCTTTCGTGCGGCCAGGGCGATACTTGGGATTTGCGCGAGATCCAGTTTATCCTCGGATTTTAGGCTACCTTCAAATGATTCCCAGAATCGGCGCTCGCCTCTTCGACCGCGTAGTGGGCCGCGCCTGTGTCCCTCCCGAGGTAGGAGTGTTTCATCACCCTGCCTATGTGGGCGAGACACAAAGAATCGCCAACAAGCTCGCTCACTCAGCCCATCGTCACCAAGTCGTTGAGGGCTGGATTGAACGAGTTTGGGAACCCTGGACCCCTTCCTCTCGAAACTTCCACCCTACAGATCCGCCCGCCTTCCCTGAGGCAGTGTTCGTCCCCACAGAACAGTTACCCCGCCTAGTTCGTGAGCGGAAGTGGCCCCAAGGATACCTCGGAGAAATCCCCGAACCTGCGTCCCCTAGGCCGCTCGAAAAAGACGAGACTCGCTCGCAATCCTGCTAGATTGCCACACCGTAGAGGCCTCAGTAGATTTACGCAATCGAGTAACAAAAACCTCTAGCTACTAGTAGCTAGAGGGTGGCGGACCTCGAACAAAAACTGGTGGGCGAACGTGTTAGGAAAGCGACGTGTTAGGAACGCATCGGCCCGCCTTAGGATTCGAGGGGCTATCCGCCGCAGAGGTCCGGCCGGAACCCACCCTTGGTGGCGTTCACCAACGATTTCAAAGCCCGCATCTTTGAACAAAGCTCTTGCTGAGTATAAATCGAAGAACCGGAGGTGTGTGCGGTCGAGAATGCCCGAGTCTTCGTACCGAAACCGACCGCGCAGGAAGGCGAGGCGTACTCGAACGAAAACCACGTTGGGAATTGCTGCGAACACCGATCCATCCACGGACAAGATCCTTCTGATCTCCGACATAGTCGCCCAAGGGTCGGCTAGATGCTCCAGAACATGCGAGGCAATGACAATCTTCACGCTTGAATTACGGAACGGCAGTCCCCTAGAGGCATCAGAGACAATGACAGGGATTTCCCTACTACGGCATATCGCAGCTTCTTTGTGCGACAGTGTTACACCAACTCCCCTAATACCGCACGGCGACAATGCCTGCAGGTTGGAGCCAGCTCCACAGCCAATATCTACGACCACGGGATCTTCAAGGTCTCTACCACCGTGCCTGCGGAAGCCAGATTCACAGACCCAGCTAACGAGCGGATCGTTGACAGGACTGTCATACACCTTCGTTTTGACCGAAGCTGAGTCAAAAGCTGTGTTCTTCATCGCCAGGCCACCAGCGGTTCTATAAGACAATTGCCTTGTCGAGCCGTTCTGTCCGTCGAGAGACTCATATAACCTCCCCTCTTTGTACGGCATGGAACAAAATCCCACCCATAGACGGTTTGGAAATCACGATGGCGCAAAGTTGATGCGGCATCGCTAAACTTTAGGCCGCGACGGTTCATTCTGTCGGTAAAGCCAGCACCCTAAAGGGCTGCAGGGCTGCTCTATAGTGGGCAGCGACATCGATTCGCAAACCGTCTTCATTGTGAGTCTGTAAATCTTGACCCGAGGAGTAGAAACTATGGCAAAAGCAGTAGGAATCGATCTTGGTACGACAAACTCTGTCGTCGCCGTACTCGAAGGTGGAGAGCCAACGGTTATTCCCAACGCCGAAGGAAGTCGCGTCACTCCTTCGGTGGTTGCTTTTACCACCACTGGTGAAGTTCTAGTTGGCGAGGCAGCCAAACGTCAGGCAATAACGAACGCAGAACGAACTATTCGTTCCGTAAAGCGTAATATGGGTACCGACTGGACGATAGAGATCGACGGCAAGAAGTACACACCCCAGGAAATCTCTGCCCGGATTCTCATGAAGCTCAAGCGGGATGCCGAGGCGTATCTGGGTGACACTGTAAAAGAAGCTGTCATTACAGTACCGGCCTACTTCAACGACGCTCAACGCCAGGCCACCAAGGAAGCAGGCCAGATTGCCGGCCTGGAAGTTCTGCGAATAATCAACGAGCCCACCGCTGCGGCGTTGGCTTACGGCCTCGAGAAAGAGGCGGCCGAGCAAACCATCCTCGTTTTCGATCTTGGGGGCGGCACTTTCGACGTCTCGATCCTTGAGATAGGGGATGGAGTCTTCGAAGTGAAGGCAACCTCGGGCAATACCCACTTGGGAGGCGACGACTGGGACCAGCGCATCATCGACTGGATGATAAAAGAGTTCAAGAACCAGCATGGCGTTGATCTCTCCGGAGACAAGATGGCACTCCAGCGCCTAAAGGAGGCAGCGGAAAAGGCCAAGATCGAACTGTCGTCGCAAATCGAGACCACTATCAACCTTCCTTTCATCACAGCCACCGACAAGGGGCCGCTTCACCTGGAGATGAAGCTGACTCGTGCCGAGTTTCAGCGGATGACCGAAGACCTTCTGGAAAAGTGCAAAGGGCCGATGGAGAGGGCTATAAAAGACGCCAACCTCGACTTCGACAAGATCGACCATGTGATTCTCGTAGGCGGCTCCACGCGGATGCCCGCCGTGGCCGAGTTAGTCGAGAAGATGACCGGCAAGACGCCCCACAAAGGCGTCAACCCTGACGAGGTCGTAGCTGTCGGCGCCGCTATTCAGGCGGGCGTTCTGAAAGGGGATGTGAAAGACATCCTCCTTCTCGACGTGACCCCGCTCTCCCTGGGCGTCGAAACGAAGGGCGGGATCATGACCAAGCTTATCGAGCGCAACACCACGATCCCGACGAAGAAGTCCGAGATCTTCACTACAGCCGAAGACAATCAGCCATCTGTCGAGATCAAGGTATACCAAGGCGAGCGGGAGATCGCCGCTTACAACAAGTTGCTCGGAACCTTCACTCTGGAGGGAATTCCTCCCGCGCCTAGAGGGGTGCCTCAGATAGAAGTGACCTTCGACATCGACGCCAATGGGATCGTAAACGTATCAGCCAAAGATCTTGCTACAGGCAAGGAGCAGAGGATGACGATCACTGGTGGCACCGCCCTTCCCAAAGACGAGATCGAAAGGATGATACGCGACGCCCAACAGCATGAAGAGGAAGACAGAAGGCGTCGAGAAGAAGCCGAACTTCGCAACAATGCTGACCAGGTGATCTATCAGACCGAGAAACTCCTCAAAGAACAGTCAGACGCGCTGACAGAGAGCGAGAAACAGTCGATCGAATCTGCTGTCGACAAGCTGAAGCGAGCCCTCAAGGAAAACGATATAGGGGCCATCAAGACAAACATCGAGGAAGTACTGAGGGCGAGCCAGGAGTTCGGAAAGAGAGTGTATTCGACGGGACAAAAGGCAGCTGCAGCGGGCGGGGGCCCGAGCACCAGCGGTCGTTCTGGAGGCGATGACGACGGCGACGACGTGGTCGAAGCCGAAGTCGTCGATTGACAATGGCTACGTACAGGCGTCGCCCAGGTGACATACTCGGGTTTCCCGAGGAAATGCGCCGACTCCTCGACATCGCTTGGGAAACTCACGAGGTGGCAGGGAGGCGAGGTGTTTGGGCACCGCCTGTCGATATTTATGAAACGCCCGAGGAAGTGCGCATTTTGATTGACTTACCAGGGCTCAAAGCAGACAGCCTCGATGTCACAATCGAGCGAAACGTCCTAACGGTAAAGGGAGACCGGAGGCTGTCCAACCCTCAAAAGGACGGGAAGTTTCTTCGCATAGAGCGCCCTTCGGGGACCTTTCACCGTGCTATCGGATTGCCCGATGGCGTTCAGTCAGATCGGGTTTCCGCATCGCTCAAAGACGGTGTGTTGACCATAACAGTTCCCAAAGGTTCCTCTGCTAGACCAAGAAAGATAGCGATCGTCACCGACGAAAACAGCGATACAGATGAAGAGTGAGATGGAAAAAACTGACAAAAAAGAAAATTTGGGGAACGCAGATGCCGCCGCCTCCGATCAGAAGAGGGCGGATTCTGAGGCCACCACATCAAGCAGCAAGCCCGAGCCGCGAGAGGAACACGATCCGCTACGCGCCGCAGAAGAAAGAGCCGAGGCAGCGGAGAAGAAAGTCGCGGAATACCTTGAAATGGCCCAGCGCATCAAGGCCGACTATGAGAACTACCGCAAGCGCATGCTCAAAGAGCAAACACTTTACCTCGAGCATGCGGCCCGCAGAGTAGTCGAGTCTCTCCTTCCGGTACTCGATGCTTTCGAGCTTGCCTTGTCCAGTCTTGACCAGATACGAGGTACCCACGACAACATCGCTAAAGGAATCGAAATGGTATATGCAGAATTGATAGCCACTCTCGCAAAGGAGGGGCTGTCCCGGATCGACGAAGCAGGTGTCCCATTCGATCCGCACATACACCATGCCCTCGAACGAGAGGGAATCAGACGTGAAGGAGACGAGGAGTACGTGGCAGCCGTGATACGCCCCGGCTATAAGCTGAAGAGTCAGGTACTCCGTCCAGCCGAGGTAAGAGTTGGGTACCGTACCACACCGCCTGACAGTGCGAGTGAGACCTAAGAGCACCCACGAGTTACTGCCATGGATGTGAGCCCCCAGGACCTCGAAAAAGATCTCTACGCCGTCCTAGGCGTCTCCGAAGGCGCCGACGAAAAAGAGCTCAAGAAGGCGTACCGACGCCTCGCTCAGCAATACCATCCCGACAAACATCCTGGAGACAAAGAGGCCGAGGAAAAGTTCAAGGAGATTTCCCACGCATACGACATCTTGTCGGATCCGGTGAAAAGAAAGCAGTACGACGAGGGTCGGCGTCTTCTACGGAGCGGGGTTGGATTCGGAGGGCCTTTCGTCGGAGGCTTCCCTGAAGGGCTCTTTGGGAACCTCGAAGATCTAGGTTTTTTTTCCGACCTTTTTGGGGCCGGGTTCGGGACTCGCACTCGGAAAACTCGGCGAGGCTCTCGAGGTCGGGACGTGTACACCGACGCCTGGATCGACTTCGAAGAAGCCTTTTTTGGCTCGATCCGTACGCTCTCGGTTCAAACCGAGCAACCCTGCTCTGCCTGTAGAGGATCGGGATCCTCGAGCGGCTCCCCTCCCGATCAGTGTCCTGCTTGCGGAGGGAGAGGTCTTATGCAGTCGAGGCTCGGCGGAGAATTCAGCATAGCCACAACGTGCACACGATGCGGGGGATCGGGAAAAGTCATAAGTGACCCCTGCACGAGGTGCGAGGGAAGCGGTGTGGAAAGCATAACCAAAAAGATAAAGGTGAAGATTCCAGCGGGAGTTGACGATGGGCAAACCATCAGAGTGGCAGGAAGGGGACGGCCAGGGGCTTTCGGCGGCCCTCCTGGAGACCTCTATGTAAGGGTACATGTAAGACCTCATCCTTTCTTCACCAAAAAAGGCAAGGACCTTTACTTGGAACTGCCGGTCACATACCCCGAGCTGGCCCTTGGCGCCGAGATCGAGGTCCCCACTATGACCCAACCCGTAACGATCCGCATTCCGCCTGGTACTCAGAGCGGAAGGACCTTCAAGATAAGAGGCAAAGGCGCCGACACGCCATCGGGAACTGGCGATCTTTACGTGACGGTCCAACTGACGGTGCCCACCAGGCTCACTGCCGCCGAAAAGCGGGCTTTAGAGGCATTCGCCCAGGTGCACAAAGCCTCACCCCGAGCCGAAATCGATGCATACCTTGCGAAAGTTCGAAAGGAGCGTGTGGCAGCCAAATGAAAGACGGCACGCACGACGTAAAGAGACGAGAAGCAAAGAACGAACATGCCCGAGATAATCAGCTGTACTCCATAGGGGCGGCAGCTCGCGTCGCAGGATTCCATCCCCAGACACTCAGGTGGTACGAGAAGAAAGGACTGATCAAACCCATACGCACCCGCGGTAACGCACGGCGCTACACAGCCGGAGACATCGAGCTTCTGTCTAGAATCAAGACTTTATCGAAGAGAGGCATGAGCCTCGAGGCTGTGCGACTGGTACTGTCGCTAGAGAAAGAACGGCAGATGCTTTACGAGCTCGTGGATGCTCTCCGACGCGAGGTTTCCAGGCTTTCCTCGGCTTCCGATCCTTCCTCCCCTCCTCTGCGACCCCATCGTAGATCCACACGTCACAGCGGGTCTTACGAGACAGGAGCAGCGGCGAGCGGCGGGTGAGGATATCTGTTACAGCCGTAGCTGCCAAAAAATCTGGCGGCTCGACTCTCATTCTCGAAAAGCTCATCGAACACCTTCCTAAAGTGGCTGTCAATCATCACTTTCGTTTCTTCCTGTCCGTTCCTTTTGTACGGTCCCTCTTCAATAAACTCGACATTGACGCACCCAAGGAACTAGACGATCCCATAGACATCGCCGACAACGTCGACGTCGTCGCGGTTCCTCCCGGCTCTCAGCTAGAGCGCCTTTTGTGGGACCAGCTTTCATACCCCCGCTTGCTGAAACAGTTCCGGCCCGACGTCAACGTCAACGCATTGGGATTCGGTCCTTTGTATCCGAAAGTTCCCCAGTGCACCTTCCTTAAAGATTCAACTTACTTTTGTCCTATGAGGAGCTACCAGCGCGGTCTGGTGGAGCGTGCTCGTATCGAATTAGGAAGGCTACTTCTTCTACAGGTCATGGCGCGCTCCGAGTGCGTTGTCGTCCCTTCCAAAGCCCTGGCCGAGACAATCACCAGCGCTGCTAGAGGGATAGAGCAGAAGCTCGTGGTACTGCGAGATCCTTTCGAAGCTGATTACAAGGATCCTGACGAACGGCGTGAACAAGGGGAATTATCGCCAGGTGGTACCCCGGTTCGAATCTTGTATCTAAGTCATTTAGAGCCGCACAAGGCTCACTCTTTCCTTCCACTGGTAGCTCTGGAACTCGAGAAGCAAACTTTAAGGAACTTTACTTTTGTTGTTGCCATAGACCGAGCTGACTCGCCTCGCCTCTATGACGCATTCATAGCCGAGATTCGTCGGACCGGTACCGCTGAGTATTTCGAGGTCCACCCGAGGCTTTCGCCGGCCGAAGTTAGCCAAGAATTAGCCTGTGCCGACGTATTCTTTTTTCCGTCGTTATGTGAATCTTTTGGTTATCCCATGGCAGAAGCTGGAGCCGCCGGAATCCCCGTGGTGGCCTCCCACACCGCCATCAACAAAGAGATGCTTGGGGAAGAGGCTATTTACTTCGAGTCGCTGAGGGCCGACAAAGCAGCAGAAGCTTTGAAAAGCGTGATCGAAGACGCCAGCGTGCGCCGCGCATGCGCTCGGGCTATTCAGCGGCACCAGCGATCGCTGTTTTTGGGATGGGAAGAGTATTCTCAGCGTGCGATAAAAATCATCACGGGAATTGTCGATGCCAAAAAAAGATAGTCCTTTTAGGCTCGCTATCGTCGCCCCGCTCCCTGTGCAGTACAACTCACCCTTTTTCAGGCGCTTAGCTGAACAAGATGGAATCTCCCCCACCGTCCTTTATGGAACTCTTGCCCACACTTACGAGTCGTTCGACGAAGGTTTCGGGATTTCGTATTCATGGGACATACCACTGCTCGACGGTTACCGTTACAAGGTCATACCCACGATAAAAACAACGGACCAGGATCGTGGCCTAGCCCTCATCGCGCCAAGGTTGCTTTTCGAACTGAAACGGTCGCGCTACGATGCGGCTCTCATCTATGGGTGGGGGGATTGGTACTCGAGGAGTGCCCTTGTTGCATGCTTCGTCAACAAACTTCCCTTCTTTTTGACCGGAGATGCCACGCCTATCTACCCCGATCCCCCGCTCCGAGGAGCGGTGAGGCACCTTTTGCTATCCATACTGCTAAATCGAGCTGCTGGATGTCTCTATGTGGGAACACTGCAGCGAATCTACTTTGAGCGCTTAGGGGTCGATGATTCGCGTCTTTTCTTTCATCCCTGGACTGTAGACAACGATCGCTTCTTCGCAGCCGCTACTTTTGACACCGAGAAAAAAAACAAGCTAAGAGCGGAGTTTGGCCTTCCCGCTGACATTCCTCTAGTGGTCTTTTGTGGAAAGTTCATAAGTCGCAAGCGTCCGCTGGACATTTTGAAAGCGCTAGCCACCCTCCAGCGTGAGGGCGTCCGATGCGGGGCTGTATTCATCGGCACGGGCGAGCTGGAGCCATTACTCGAGTCGATGGCTATCCGGGAACAGCTAAAAGACGTGTACTTTTTGGGGTTTGTCAACCAGTCGGCACTCCCGGATGCTCTAGCTGCGTGCGATGTGCTAGTCCTCCCATCCGAGAAAGATCCGAGGGCTACGGTTGTGGCTGAAGCTATGGCTACTGGGCTTCCCGTTGTTATCTCTCACCGTGTAGGACTTTGGGGATTCGGTGACATTGTCATCGAAGGTGAGACTGGGTTTGTCTATAGCTGCGGCAGCATCGACCAGTTGTCCGAGGAGTTGAGAGTACTTTTAGTAAACAGCGAGTTGCGTATCCGTATGGGTAAGGCAGCCTTGGAGCGCTTGAAGACCTGGGGGCTGAACGAACGCGTCGAAGGAGTGAAGGAGGCGATTGAGAGCCTTCGCCGACACCGGCGGATTGCGAGCCATTGAACAGCCTGGCCATCTCGCCGACAATCGTAGATCCAGAACGTACGTTGGCGCATCGTAGTGGGCAAGGCCCTCCGGTAGAGCTCGACGCCGTCAACCTCGACGTCGGGTTTTTGTTTGAAATTACTGTGTTCGGAGGAATAACTGGCCCATCGCCGCTCGTTTTTCGGATCCGATGGAACTCGAAAACCTAACCCAAAAATCTAGAGAAGCACTGCTCCAAGCGGTCAAAGCTGCAAAGGAGCGAGACAACCAGTTCGTGGAGCCAGAGCACCTTCTTTACGCGCTCGTAAAGCAGCAGGACACGGTCGTTCACCCTCTATTGCAAAAGTTGGGGGTCGCCCCCTCCGAGCTCGAGGCCAAAACAGACCAGAGGCTGTCGCGGCTGGCAAAGGTGTATGGCCCCGGTACGGAACCGCAACTAAGCCGCGACACTCTCCAGGTGTTGGAGAAAGCTGACAAACAGCGGGAGCTTCTGGGCGACGACTACCTCTCTGTCGAGCACCTTTTTCTTGCTCTCTTGGAGATCGGAGGCGATGCGGCCGAGATACTCCGCTCGACTGGACTGACCCCGGATCGAGTTCTGACAGCGCTGCGGGAAGTGAGAGGAACATTGAGGGTAGATACTCCGGAGCCCGAGTCCAAGCTACAGGCTCTGGAGCGATTCGGACGAGATCTTACTCAACTAGCTCGTCAAGGAAAACTTGACCCCGTTATCGGCAGGGACGAAGAAATCCGCAGGGTCATACAGGTACTCTCGAGGCGAACAAAGAACAACCCCGTGCTAATTGGTGATCCCGGGGTCGGCAAGACAGCCATCGTCGAAGGGCTGGCCCAGAGAATTGCAGCGGGGGATGTTCCCGAAGGGCTGAAGAACAAGCGGTTGATCGCACTCGACATCGGTGCAATGGTAGCGGGCACCAAGTACCGAGGGGAGTTCGAAGAGAGGCTCAAGGCCGTCTTAGAGGAGATTCGTGCATCCGAGGGGCAGATCATTACCTTCATAGACGAGATGCACACAATTGTGGGAGCCGGAGCTGCCGAGGGTGCTGTCGACGCCGCCAACATGCTCAAACCGATGCTGGCGAGAGGCGAGCTTCGAATGATCGGGGCCACGACACTCGACGAGTACCGCAAGTACGTAGAAAAAGATGCAGCCTTGGAGCGCCGGTTTCAGCCCGTTTTCGTAAAAGAGCCATCCGTAGCCGATACCATCGCAATTCTAAGAGGGCTAAAGGAGCGCTACGAGGTACACCACGGCGTAAGAATCCAGGACTCGGCCTTGGTGGCGGCTGCAGTCCTTTCGCACCGCTACATTACCGGACGTTACCTTCCAGACAAGGCAATCGACCTTATAGACGAGGCTGCGAGCCGTCTACGCATCGAAATCGATTCGATGCCGACAGAAATAGACGAGGCAGAACGGCGCAAACGACAGCTCGAGATCGAGCGGGCGGCAGTGGCCAGAGAGACCGATCCAGCATCCAAAGCTCGACTAGAGGCCATCGAGAAAGAGTTGGCTGAGCTGCAGGCCACGCTCGACGAGATGATTGCCCATTGGCAGAACGAAAAAGAGGCGATCACGGCCATCCGCCAGATAAAGGAGCGGATCGAAGAGGCTCGAATCGAAGCTGAAAAGGCGGAGAGGCAGGGCGATCTCGAGAAAGCCGCCCAGCTTAGATACGGGGAGTTGGTCGGGCTCACCAAGGAGCTTGAGGCTCGCCAGGCTCGCCTTGACGAACTACAAAAACACCGCAAGATGCTCAAGGAAGAAGTTGACGACGAGGACATCGCAGAGGTCGTAAGCCGCTGGACGGGCATTCCAGTATCCAAGCTAATGGAAGGTGAGGTTCAAAAACTCATCCACATGGAAGAAAACTTGCACAAACGGGTCGTCGGACAAGATGAGGCGGTCTCGGCGGTGGCAAACGCGATCAGAAGGTCGAGATCGGGTTTGTCCGATCCGAATCGTCCAATTGGCAGTTTCTTGTTCCTCGGACCAACGGGAGTAGGTAAGACCGAACTGGCGAAAGCCCTGGCGGAGTTTCTCTTTGATGACGAGAGGGCGATGGTCAGGATCGATATGTCCGAGTACCAGGAAAAGCACACGGTTAGCCGACTAATTGGTGCACCCCCTGGGTATGTAGGATACGAAGAAGGCGGTCAGCTCACCGAGGCTGTTCGGCGGCGGCCCTACGCCGTTTTGCTGTTGGACGAAGTAGAAAAGGCACACTCCGACGTCTTCAACATCTTGCTTCAGCTTATGGACGACGGCCGGCTCACCGATGGCCAGGGAAGAACCGTCGACTTCACCAACGTCGTTCTCATAATGACCTCCAACGTCGGGAGTGCCTACATCGACCCCGACGTTCCAGAAGAGATCGTGAAAAAACGAGTAATGGATGCGGTCCATCAGACATTTAGGCCCGAGTTTGTAAACCGTATCGACGAGATAGTAGTTTTTCACCGCTTGACCCCAGAAGACATAGCTAAAATCGTCGAGCTCCAACTGGAACGATTGGCTTCTCGGCTCGAAGAAAAGGGGATCACGCTCCGCGCCACTCCAGCCGCTCGTTCGAAGCTGGCAGAGTTAGGCTACGATCCGGTATTTGGCGCCCGGCCATTGAAGCGGGTGATTCAGCGAGAGATTGCGGACAAACTCGCTTTGCAGCTACTGGAGGGTCGCTTCGAAGAGGGTGATACCGTAGAAGTCGACTGGGATGGTAGTCAGTTAATATTCACGAAGACGAACTCTGCCGATACAGCGCCGGTCGCCGCGGCAGTAGGCGACCAACGTTAACAAGGCCGAGGCAGACTTGCCTCGAAGGCTACTCAAGTCTGCAGCCCGCTCCGCAGTCCGATCGTTGCTGCCTCTAGAAGGTCGCCGGCGAGTTATGGGATTCCTGGAGTCTACCCCCATTCCAACGATTCTGGCGCGACTCCTGCCCGCTCGGGTTCACATAGAAGGGTGCGAGTTTCTAGTGTCCGACGCACCTGTCGGCGACCCTCGGACGTTCTTCGAAATGCTGGTGGGGAGCCACGAGTCTGCAGAGCGCAAACTTGCTATCGAGGTATTCAAAGGCGACGCTGCTCTGGTGGATTTAGGAGCAGGATTGGGAACGGTGTCGGTGTGTGCTGCAGCTGTTCACCAGATCCCTTACCTGGTCGCCTGCGAGCCCAACCCCCGGCTATACGGCCTCTTAAGACGAAACTTGGCAATCAATCGCATTGACGGGCAAGCTGTACCCGCTGGAATCTGGTACGCCCAGGCCCCACCGGCGCTGGAGTGCGCAGGCAGCAGTTGGACAACTGGTCGCCTCACCTCCGAGGAGAGTGGCGATAGCCTTCCCACAGTGGTACCCAAGACATTAGCTGCCATCGTCAAGGAGCATCTTGCGGATAGCGAGTTTTTCCAACTCCTCTGCGACATTGAGGGCCTTGAGTGGCAGTTATTCGCTCACGAAAGCACGTTGTTAGCAGAGAGGTGCCTAAGGATGGTTGTCGAGCTCCACTCAGACCTTGCCACTCCGAGCCGTTTTGGAGCTGACACTACCGCACCCGATGAGTTGTTGGGGGCCGCGGACCGCCTCCTAGAGCCTTTGGGATTCATGCGAATTGCCCAGATATCTGTGGTCGCGGCATACGAGAGAGACAGTTAATCGAACTGCTTTTCGACTGCAGCTGCACTTGCGGTACTGTGCTCCGACCGCATCTCGTAAATTTTGGCGGCCGTCAGCAGTGGATACCAGAATTCGTGCAAAAACGCGTAAATGAAACCCTCCCGGCCGTCTAGGAATCCCAGCTTGAAAAAGTAAGAGTAAACGAAGATAAGAAACGGGCGCGCAAGTGGCGGCACGACCCTGACCATTAGCGAATTGAGCAAGGCAGCTTTGCGGTTCTCGGAGGCCGCAGGTATTCGCCTCCCCATCCCGGCTAACTCGTCTTCCGCCTCCCTTGTCGAGTAGAAATCATGTTTTATTATCCAATCCGACAGAGGCTTTCGGTCCTCGTGGATCATAGCCCCGGACAGAACCCCGACAGGTCCGTCAACCCGCGTATACTCGACAGACCGTGTATGCTCGGCAACACGGCTTCGAGGGGGATTTACTAGCCTCAATACTTTGTATCCCTTAGATCTTCCATAGCGGAGGTGCTTTCCCAGGAAGTAAAAGCGGCGCGGTATGTAGTATCCAAACGGTCCTTCAGGCCCAGGAGGTCCTAGGGACTCGAGTTCCACTGCCAACTCGTCGGATATTCGCTCGTCTGCGTCCAAAAATAAAATCCAGTCGTATCCCGCTCCGTAGTTGTCGAGAATCCAGTTCCTCGACCTGGCGAAGGACTCGAAGGGGTGAAACGCTGTCTCTGCACCCATTGACTCGGCAATTTCAACAGTTTTGTCGGTGCTTCCAGAATCCACTACCAGCATCGGACACTTCAGCGGGAGCGCAGAGCCCAGGCATGCGCTGATGTTAGCTTCTTCGTCTTTAGTAAGAACTGCGATCAGAAGTTTCGAGTTCATGCCTGTATTATCTTCGTCGAGCTCACCAAGTTACTAGCATTGAATGCGGCGTTTGATGGAAAAGTATAAGACAACGCGTAAAAAATTCGATTACAAAGCAGAGAGGGACTTCTTCAAGGATGCCATAACCGAGGTAAAGCCTTACGAGTGGCTTGACCGGGACATGAGCCTGTGGATAGAGGGATACCCTGACGTGCTTTCGGAAGCCACGATTCTCGACATCGGAGCAGGTGAGGCACTACAGGGGATTCTGGTCGCCGAGCGATACTCACCCCGATTATTCGTCGCGTTGGAGCTGGTTCCGCAACGCCTGATCGCAGCCTCCCAGCGGGCTGCCACCTTGCCCGGTCTCGCCGTCGTAGCAGGAAATGCTTACACTACTCCTTTCAAAGATAACACCTTTGATGTGGTAATAGGCAACGGCGCCCTCCACCACATGCCCGATACAGAAGCAGTAGCCGCCGAGATAGCGAGGGTACTGAAACCTGGGGGTTTATTCTTCGGAAGAGAGCCCAACTTCTACAACCTAGCTGTCCGCTACAGAGTTCTCCACGGGCCCCATGTATCTCCAAATGAGTGGGCAGTAACAGCCCCGATCATTCAATCCGCTTTTCGAAAAGCGGGCTTTGACGAGGTAGGAGTATCGTACTTTTGGCGGCGATTTCCGATCGTAACTAACCGCTTTCTCGCGGTCTCTCAGAGGATCTTTGCCAGGCTAGGAAGGTGAGAGTAGCCGTACTCGTCGCCGCGCGTCCCAACTTCGTCAAAACCGCGCCCCTAATAAGAGCCCTCGAAGCGCTTGGGGTCGACGCCACCGTAGTCCACGCCGGCCAGCACTACGATAACGTAATGTCGGAAGCTTTCCTGCGGGACCTTGACATTCCGTGGCCTGCCGTGAACCTAGGGGTAGGCTCTGGAAGCCACGGCCATCAAACAGCAGCTACGATCCTGGGGGTGGAACAGTTTTTGTGCGAGTCGACTCCCGATGCAATTGTCGTAGCCGGAGATGTGAACGCCACGATGGGAGGCGCTATAGCGGGCGCCAAAGCGGGTATTCCTGTGGTGCATCTCGAGGCTGGTCTCAGATCGTTCGACAGGTCAATGCCTGAAGAAATCAACAGAGTGGTGACTGACCACTTGTCCCACCTGTGCCTGGCGCCCTCTCGAGATGCGGTAGAAAACCTGGCTCGGGAGGGAATAATCGGAGAGCGAGTGGCACTCGTCGGCAACTGCATGATCGACACGCTCCTCGAAAAATTAGAAGAGGCTCGCGCCCGCAGGGTTTGGGAGAAACTAGGTCTGCGCGCAGAAAAGTACGCGGTTCTCACGCTTCACCGACCTTCAAACGTCGACGACGCCAACAAGATCGCAGAGCTTGTCCAAACAGTACTAGAAGCTGCCACACCTTTTGACGTGGTATTCCCCATGCATCCAAGAACCGCCAAGATGCTTCGTCCTTCCGCCATCAGCGCTTCAAGATCTTCAAGACTTATGAGTATCGAGCCGCTCGGTTACATCGACTTTCTTTCGCTGCTCATCTCGGCAAGAATCGTCTTTACTGACTCTGGAGGGATTCAAGAGGAAACCTCTGTTCTTGGAGTGCCATGCGTAACACTGCGAAACAACACCGAGCGTCCCATCACTATCTCCCTGGGAACCAACCACCTTGGGGGAACGCGGCGTGAGTCGATTTTGCAGGTTTCCAAAGAGGCTCTGGAGTCCCCCTATCCCAACCCTAAGACGATTCCTCTGTGGGACGGAAAATCTGGAACAAGGGCCGCGCGCAAAGTTGTCGAGTTAATCGAGGGCTTGACCGGAAGGCATAACTGGGAGGACTTGCAACAGTAGTCAGCGTGCCATGAGAGTTTGCCTCGCAATCCCGTACTTTCCTCCCGAATTGGGAGCAGCTTCGGTACGTGCCAAGTCAATGCTGTCCGCCTTCGAAAAAGCCGGCCACGAAGTGGTCATAGTAACACCCAAACCGTCCTACTTTCTAGAACATCAAAACTACGGCCACGGAGAGAACCGCTATTGGCGTCCTTCCGATAGCGAGGGGCTAGGTAGCAAAAAAATACAGGTACACCACACACTTTTACCTCTGAGAGCCGGCGGCGACGGCCTCGGAACCAGGCTAATTCTCGAGCTGTTTGCTTCCTTCTTGGCGGTTCCCGCCGTAACAAAGGCGGCACGTGGCTGCGATTTAGTGTTCACATCATCACCTCCTTTGACTTATGCGCTCGCATCGGCTGTGGCAGGCCGCTTAGCGAGAGCGAAAGTTGCCGTAGAAGTACGGGACGTCTGGCCCGACATCATTTTCTCCGCCCTTGTCGAGGAGCGATCTCGTGCCCCCCTCGTTAGAGGGCTGGGCTTTATCGGGCGCTTGCTCTCGCACGTGCTTTACAAGCTTGCCTTTGTGGTCGTGTGCGTAACACGATCAGACACAAGGAGGCTCTCCGGCTCTCTCGGCAACAAAAAGCCCGTTTTATACGCTCCCAACGGCGCCGACGAAGAGGCAATAGCTGCGGGTGAGCTACTGCCGCATTTTGATTCAAACCGGAAAAAACGTTCCCGATTCAAAATTGCTTACGCTGGCCGGCTCGGTCCGGCTCAAAAAGTATCGACTCTGTTGGAAGCAGCTTCTCGAATTGAATACCCAATGGAAATTACGATCATAGGATCTGGACCAGAGCGACAAACAGTTCAACGCATTGCTAATCAACAAAGAAGGCACTTGGTATCGTTGCTAGATCCGTTACCTAGAAAAAAGGTGCTCGAGATCCTCGCCGAGCAAGATGCCATTTATGTTCCGCTTGCATCCAAATCGATCGTATCCTCTGTGCCATCGAAATTATTCGAAGCATGGGCACTAGGTATACCTGTCGTTGCGGCCGCAGCAGGAGAAGCTGCACAGATCGTCAATGAGGTAGCAGGTGGAGTAGTTGCAATGCCAGACAACCCGCACAGCATTGCCCGTGCAATTGAGGCGTTATGTACCGACTTGGATGTCGCATCGAAGATGGGGGCGAACGGTCGAAACAGTGTTTTACAAAAATTCTGTCGTGACAAGATCATGGCAGAACTGGTAAGGACATTGACCGAAGCAGTTGCCGCTGCCGATGCTCATCCCACCTGATATGCGCATTTCCTGTTAGCATAGTTACACCCAAACGTGGCTGGCCGAGCACATCAGAGGTCGACACCCAAAACTTCGTCCTTCCCTCGCTGGACACCGCCGGGCATGCCACGAGGGGCGGCACTGGTTGGGAGAACTCCCAAATCGTGAGTTGAATAAATAGAGCGGGGTAGGCAGGTCTTCGTGTCTCGCAGGTCTCGTGCAATCGCATACTCGCTTCTTGGTTCTATGAACTGTGGGGTGGCTCTCGGCGTACTGGGGGTGCACTCTAGCCTTCAGATTCGCTCTGTGTTCCCTTTGTTTCGGTGGTGGGCGGTCGCTATGGCATTAGTGGCAACGGCCACTGCGTGGCTTCTACAAGTTGGTGACGTCGATCCCTCGACGACTACCCTTCCAAAGCTTTTGTACGGGGGTTTCAAAGTCGGAATCGTAACCTTTGCAGTGATCTCGACTGCTTCTGCAATCGCAGACCAATCGGTTCCCCGCCAGGTAACTCTGTCGTTTTTGGCTGCCTCGCCGTTCGTCGCAGTTTTAGCAGGATGGCCCGCCGCTTTGCTTGCCCGAGCAGCGAATCCGAATAGGTTGCTGGTAGTGGGCTCCTACGACGACGTACACCAACTCCAATCAGAACTTGAAGCTCATCCTTCGGTGAACGCCCGAATAGTAGGGCACGTCAACGGGTGTTCAGATGGATCTAGACCCAGCGAGATCGGGCCTTGGCTGGAACTAGGGCGCGCACGCTTCGTAGAAACAGCCGCTCGACTGAGCCCCGACGTAGTAATTGTGGACGCTCGCTGTTTAGATGAGTACGAGTTGGTATCCCAGATAACCGAGCTTCATGCAAGGGGTATAAAGGTCAGAACTTTCGTGGAATTTTACGAGCATATGTTCGGAAAAGTTCCGGTATCTGCGATCAACGAAGCATGGTTTCTGTTTGACACAGGCGAGCTGCATAGGGCCACGTATCAACGCCTGAAGCAGGTAATGGATTTACTCGGAGCAATATTAGGCACAACAGTTTTCCTGGCACTCTTACCTTTGATCGCGGCTGCCATCAAGTTAGACAGCAAAGGTCCGATTTTTTATCTTCAAGAAAGAGTAGGTAAAAATGGGCGTCGCTTTCGCCTCATAAAGTTTCGGACTATGCGAGAAAATGCGGAAGAGCACGGTCCACAATGGGCGACTGAAAAGGACTCTAGAGTTACGAGAGTCGGTGTGTTTTTGAGACGTTCTCGCCTGGACGAGCTACCCCAATTTATAAATGTACTGAGAGGCGAGATGAGCCTTGTTGGACCTCGTGCAGAGCGCCCCGAGTTTGTTGAAAGTTTGGAAGAAAAAATTCCCTTTTATGCCAGACGTCACTTAGTGAAACCTGGACTTACCGGGTGGGCACAAATCAAGTATCACTATGGATCCAGTGTTGAGCATGCCCTAGAGAAGTTGCAATATGAGTTTTATTACATGAAGCATCAGTCAATCTTTTTGGACATTTCGATAATTTTGAACACCTTGCGAGTAATGCTTTCACTCAAGGGCGTATGAGGAGAGTATTCAGAATCCCAGCTAGTGTAGGTGTGGGCTTCAGGCACGAAAAACCTCGCTTGCGCAAATGGTTAGAGATCGCACGGATCCGCCTCTCGCGCTATTTCGTGGAGGCATTCGAGCCATCGAGCGACGAAGAGGCTGCTCGCATAAGAGCAATGACAGGGGGAGTGGGAGCCCCTATCCTCCTCCCCTCCGCGCTCGTGGTCTCCCAGGCACACCGGGTGGTCCGAGAGCAAGCCGAGTCAAAGCAACGCTACAGTAGGCCCCCTCGGCGCAAGTACGTGCTGGTTCTATCGACGGACTCCAAGACCTACGGGGGTATACAGCGGTACGCCCAGGCCTGGTCCCAGGCTTTGTACGAGCTGGGATTCGCGCCTCGGACGATAGCCCTGTGGCCGAACGGCGTCCGAGAGAAGCCTCTAGGGATATCGCGCAGAGCCAGGTTCGCCGTCACATGCTTTCTCACCGCCCTAGTCAGGCGACCGTCGGCAGTGATCTGTACGCACATTGGTTTGTCGCCAGTCGCGATGATTCTGAAAAGAGCCTTTTCGATTCCGTACGCTGTGTCGCTGCACGGGGACGACTCGTGGGGTTATCCTCGCAATCCCATGGTTGAGGCTGCACTGAGAAACGCCGATTTGTTGGCGTCTGTGAGTCATTTCACCCGAGACGTCGTCTGTGCCAAGTCGGGTATCCCAAAGTCACGGACGTATGTAACGGGTAGCGTTCTCTCCCCCGAAATCGAGTTTCACTGCGCTCTGACAGAGCCTGCTTCCTACTACGAATCGCTCAGGGCTATTTACGGAAAAAACCTCGCTCATGAACAAAATTCGTCATCCGCTACGACTCTGCCGATCCTCGCCAGAGCCGTAGAAACAAGTCTTGCTGGGGAAAAGGAGTCCGGATTGCCAGGCCGACAAGGCAATCCGCTCGTTCTCACGGTTGCGAGGCTCGATGCCAATGCACCCTACAAGCGTCACGATTTGGTGATAAGGGCAGTGTCTGCGCTGCGCTCAAAGTACCCAGGGCTGCGTTACTGCGTAGTCGGGGATGGCTCGTATCGGTCACACCTCGAGGCGCTGACAAAGGAAGCGGGAGTCAGCGACGCCGTAGAGTTCACTGGTAAAGTACCCGAGTCGCAACTTGCCACACTTTACAAGAGCGCAAGTTGTTTCGTTATGCCCAGCCGAATCTCGTTGGATCCGCCCGAAGGGGAAGGATTCGGCCTCGTCTACCTCGAGGCTGGCGTGTGGGGCCTTCCGTCGGTCGCAGCCCGGGGTGGAGGGGCGTCGGAAACTGTTCTAGACGGCGAAACCGGTTTGCTCGCAGAACCTGACTCTTTGGAAAGCTTGATCGAAAAGATGGACACGCTGCTTTCTGATACTGCGCTAAGGGAGAGGCTTTCTAGACAAGCAAAGGTAAGGGCGTTGGAGTTTTCCTACCCTAGATTTCGCAGGCGGTGTAGTGCAGTGATGGCAGCCTTGGAAGCTGCAGAGAAAAGGGGGTGTGAAAACAGCAACGACACCCCAATGCTAGAGCCACGAGCCGCAGCTGTCTCCATAGAACCAGAGTATCCGCGAGACTCGCTCTTTCCAGCAGTCTCTTCTTCCCCCCTACCCCAGACTTATCCTTCCCAAACCGACAAAAACCTCTATAGCTCCCCTGAGCCAGGCAGAGACTGTCACAAGAGCAGCGACATTTACCCCAAAAACGAAGCAGGCCTGCCCGACCCTGTACTCTGATCACCATGAAACAGCTTGTGCAGTACGCATCCGGCGGCGAGGTCTGCCTGATAGATATCCCACGACCAGAGCCCAAGCCAAAACAGGTCCTTGTCCGTACGCTCGCATCTGCGGTGAGTACAGGGACCGAGCGAGGAAATCTTGACTTTGCGAGAGCGAGCATTCTGGAAAAAGCGCGACGGAGACCTGACCTTGTAGAAAAAGTAGTCACCAAGGCTCTTCAAGAGGGCCCTATGAACGCCTACCGTCAGGCTAAGGCTCGCCTGGACGAGCCTTTTCCTTTGGGATACAGCTCAGCGGGAGTGGTTGAGGAGTTGGGTGAAGGGTGCGCGCTTTTTCGCCCAGGGCAACTGGTGGCTTGCTCGGGAGCCAGGTTTGCAACTCACTCGGAGTTCGTTACCGTTCCCGAGACGATGTGCGCACCTATTCCCGAAGGAGTCAGCCTCGAGGATGCCGCTTTCTCTGCATTGGCAGCGGTTGTGATTCATGCCATGAGAAGGGGCGGCGTGGAGGTTGGCTCCCGCGTTGGCATTATAGGTCTAGGACTTCTTGGGCTTATAGGAGTGCAGGTTGCCAAAGCCTGCGGAGCAGTGGTAGTTGGAGCCGATGTGTCACAAGAGCGATGTGATCTGGCTTCTACATTAGGCGGCGACTTTTGTGTCGTGCCAACCGACTCGTCTGCCGAACTAGTGCGCTCCTTTTGCGGACCGACAGAAGGCGTCGATGTCGCCTTGGTGACCGCTACTTCCAAAACCAATGAGCCATTCGTGTGGGCAGCCGAGATCGCCCGGGAGCGAGGTCACCTTGTAGTCGTTGGTAACTTTCCACCCGATCTTCCTCGGCGATACGGCTACGACAAAGAGCTTACGATAGAGTTTTCGCGAGCGTGGGGACCAGGAACCTACGATCCCGAGTTTTATCTCCGAGGCCACGGTGAGGGATACCCGCTTTCGCTGGTGAGGTGGACCGCTCCTCAAAACATGCGTACCTACTTGGAACTAGTAGCATCGGGGAAGGTCTCGGCTCAGCGACTGATAACTCATCGATTCCCAATTGATCGGGCGGTCGACGCTTATCATGCTCTAGAGGATCCTGCCCAATCCCCTCTCGCTGTGCTCATCACCTATCCGACCTTATCTGAACGAGATAGCAGAGAGAGCGAGATACCTTCCCAGGCCTCCTCGAACTCGGCAATCACGGAAGAGGTAGCGTCTCGGCCTAAGCGACCCGAGCAACGTCGCCCTTTCCCTTTCTGGCTCGAATTGATCCGCCGGCGCCAAAAAATCTGCAAGAGCGCCGAAGTGAGCGATGTGAGCACGGTGCGGCTAGGAATAATCGGCGCTGGAAACCACGTGTCATCGTCTCTAATGCCCGCAATCTCTACGGTAGAGAGGGTGCAAGTAGAGGCAGTGTGTGCCCCGTCTGGTCTTAGAGCAGCAGAGCTTGCCAAAAAGTATGCAATTCCCGCTGTCTACTCGACACCAGAAGACCTCCTCTCCGATGAAGACATAGATGGCGTCGTCATAGCAACACGTCATGACACGCATGCCCAGCTTGCTGTGACAGCTCTTAACGCTGGCAAGCACGTTCTTGTAGAAAAGCCACTTTCTCTTACGATAGATGGCATCGAAGCTGTTGAGAAGGCAGCAACTCTGGCGGGTCGCGTCGTGTATGTGGGATTTAACAGGCGGTTTTCTCCCCTGACAAAGCTCGCCGTTGACCATGTCCGGGCCAAAGGTTCGGGCCCTTACTCCGTCTCTATTAGGGCCAATCCCGGCCCTCTCGAGCGAGGTCACTGGGTATTGGATCCAAACGAAGGCGGGGGACGCCTCCTCTCGGAAGGATGCCACTTCTTCGACCTGGCGTGCGCGCTCGTAGGAGAGGCCCCCTTGGCGGTGACCGCGTCTATCACAGAGCCCGAGGGCGAGCCATGGATGCAAGGATTCGGAGCTTTGGTCGAGTTCACCGATGGCTCCGTAGCCTCGATCGTGTACGCAGGGGCAGGGCCGGCCAGCTTTGGTAGAGAGCACTTCGAAATAGTTGGATCCTCCAGGGCGGCCTCGGTACACGACTTTCGCGTTGTCCGTAGGTCGGGGAGGTACAGAACTCGGTCTAATCGAACAGTCACTGCGCACAAGGGCTTCGTCGAGATGATCGCTTCATTTAGGGACGCATGTAGAGGAGGAGCTACAGGCCTTAGGCTCATGCAAGAAATGCTGCGTTCTTCGCGGCTCTCAGTGTCCGCGCAGCACTCGGCCAGAACGGGGGAAAAGGTTCGAGCCCTTTAACGATCTAAGTCATGCACCGCTACCCCGAAACTTCGCTTATAGGCAAGCTGGCTTGGCTTACCAATCAATCTGTAGTTGAATCCGCGAGGGGTTGGCGCACTTCGAAGAACATCAGCCAAGCAACCGCCGTATAAATTATGCTCCTGTGAACTAGGTAGACGATTAACGAGTCGAGGTGCGTGTTACTTATCGAAGCGGCCATGACCGAAGCAACCGCTACCAAGGCGAACTTCTTTTTTCTCGCCTTCCCGAAGAGGCGAGTGAATACGCCGAGAAGTGCTCCCGTCACAAAAGAGCCGAGGAAAACCCCGCCCTCACCAGCTCGCATGTAGAGCTCCCCCACATATCCAGGAGGGGATCCGGTAGTCGCCTTGAATCCTCGGTACACAACGGTCATGTACGCCGCCATGTCGTCTGCAGGCTTGTCTTTCCAGACAAATCTCGGGAACAAAGCACGTGGCAAAGCAGTGAAGTACCAATCTGCTCCTCTGTGAGGTACCAAGGATGGCGTCTTGTACAAAATTAGGGCGGTGTTTTCAAGAAAGTCGGCAAACTCTGCCGTCACAGACTCCCATACGTACACCACAGTTTCAATCGGATCGGAAGCAATGCCCTTGAAGGTGTATCCAACCGAGGTCTCTGCAGCAGTGAAGAAGTCATCTCGAGCAATGAGGCCAGCATTGATGTCTTGGCGGTATAGGAAATTACCCGGAGTTATGATTATTACGGCCAACGCGCCCGCAATGAGCGCCTTGTAAGGAAGTCGCCGCTTCAACCCCCATGCTGCCGCAATCGCCGGTGCGTAAGTCAGTATCGCAAAGCCCTTGAAGCCCATCACGACTACCGATAGCAGCTCAACTAGCGAGATCACCGATAGCAAAATAACTACCCTCGTTTTCTTTGAGCTATCCTTCGTCGTCATAAGCTCTACGACCAATGCAGCGATCGCGACCCAGGAAAACTCATACATATAAGTGAATGTCTGCCTGAATCCGCTCTCAGGCCTCGAGAAATCAGAGATATATCCGAAACGCCCGATTCCAAACAAATATCCTCTGGCAAAAAGTGAAAGGGCCCAAAAAAACACCACAAATACGAGGGACAAACTTCCCTCCAGGAGGCTGTGCTCTCCTCTTCTTTCTTCCTGCGGAATTATCCCTGGCCATACTGCAAAGTAGCCCGCAATGACGACCGCGTTAGCAACCATGACGTTGAATAGCGCCCAGTAAAGGTAGCTTTCGTGACCGATGAGGTCCCAGTGTATGGGCGTGGTACCCAAAAACTTCGGTAAGGAGGCGATGCCGAACGCGAACAACCACCACAGCGTAAGCATCATGATCGGCTGAGGAAACGTCCAAGGGGTGCGAGACCACAGAGGGTTGCGAACTGCAATCGCCATGCCGACATAAAAAGCCAGCATGAGACTGACCAGAAGTAGGTTTTTAGATGCTATCCCGAGAGTGACAATAGCCCCTAAGATGCAGATGTAAAGAAGAGCTTTCCCAACATGCTGGATTTCGGTGCCAGAAAATGATGCGTCGTCAAAGCGGCCTTGGCCTATCGCCAGGGATTTCATATCTAGGGTGCTATCTGCCATTATGACCGCATCCGCTAAGACAACTACAGGGCCGGTGTCTACGGTACTCTAGCACGAATTTTTCGAAGTAAAAGCAGCAGGGCGACCCTTCTTTCTGAGGGTCGCCCGGCGCTACTTCCCTGTGCTCCTGGCTGTCTCTCTCCTCTAGAGGGAGACACCAGCATGCTTCATCACGGCGGAGTATCTTGGTTGATACCAGTCGCCGGAGCGTTCACATTGGTCGCCGCGGTGAAGCTAGTCTGATTCAGATACCACCGCGTCTGCCCTGCGGCGGGAATGAACCTGAGTCGGTACTGATACCCAGATGCCGCGGTGGTTGGCACCTTGGCTGAGTAGTTACCTGAGGCATTGGAGACGACATTCGCCGCGTTGTGTAGGCCATCCTGGGTGTATGCCGTGACCAGCGTGTTGGCTACCGGAGCACCGTTTTGTGTTGCGAGACCTGAGATGTTTCCGGCGTCCCTCAAGCTGAAGTTGGCTGTCCCGGGAGCTGTAACAGACGTTGCCTCTCCATAGGACCATGCGCCGTCGAACCACTGAGACTCCCGCTGTGAGGTACTAGCTGTTAGCACTTTGTAGCTTCCAGCAGGAACCACTAGGTTGTAGCGGCCTCCAGTGTTGGTCGACGTCCACGCCGTGAACGCGCCCGTCGACGCGTTGTATGCATAGACCGGGGCTCCTGGAATGTTGGCGGCTTCGCCTAGACCATCCCCACCTGTGCCTCTGGCCTTTACGTACCCCTGTAGCGTACTCCCCGCAGGCAAGTTGAAGTTTATATTGGACGATGGCGCGCTGACTAGCGTAGCTGTGTTGTAGGAGTCCGCATTGTTGTACCACTTACCCTGTACTGTGCCATCGCCTGGAGCGTACAGCTTGTACAAGTTAACTCCAGTAGCCACCCGAGCACTGTATGCACCGCCAGCGCTGGGGACGGAGGTAGCTACGTAAACCAGCTGACCGTCGGAGCTGCGGTACACATACACCGGCTCTCCCCTACTAGGAACTGCACCGTTGTAAAGGAGCGTTCCCGAAATGCTCGCGCCGGAGGCAAAGTTGGTCGTCACCAGTGATGCTGGCGGCGTCACTGTCGCTCCGGAGCTGAAGTTGGGGGCTGGCGTAGCGGATCCGGAGTACCAACCTACTAGGTCGGGGTTGCCAGCACCGTCGGCCACTTGGAATCGAACCTTCGCAGAGGCTGCCCGTACGTCGACGTTGTACGTCCCGGTGCCTGACAGCATCGTATAAGTCGCCTCAAACTGCGACCCGGTCGAATCCCAGATATAGACACCGCCCGAGTCGGTACCGGCAGTCCAGCCACCGTTGCGCGTTACGGACCCAGTGATCGGATTCCCAGTTGATAGCGTCGTGGTAATGGTGCCTGAGTCGCCAACCGCAAGCGGGGTAGGACCGACCGATGGTGTCCAAACTCCGGCGGTGTTCCAGTCGTTTATCCCACTAGCTGGCGGAGTGCTCGAAGCCCACCTCGAGACGTTCCCGTCTCCCGAGGGCGACGAGACTAGAACCTTGTAGCGGGTGCCGTGATTGGTACGTATGTACCATCGGCCATCGGATTGCAGAGAGTTATGCGGGAAGTCGACCTGGCCTCCTCGCACCCGAGCACACCCGTAGCTCGATACGGCTATCCCTGGGTCAGGCCCTGCAGGAGGTCCAAAGCCGTCATACGGGATAGCTCCTCCTCGGCAGGGTACAGCAGCCGAAGCGGTTGTGTTCTGGCCGTTGGGAGGGGCATTTATCAGCTGACCCGTGTCCGCGTCGAAAGCGTAAACATATGCGTTCTGAAGGGGCCGGCCCGAGCTGTGGGCCACTGCTCCCATGAGTCCGGTGGGACAGTTCGGGTAGCCGATCGTTGGCTTGTCGATAGAGCCCGAGTATATGGCATGGCCGGGTGACGTCACATCGTCAGCCAAAGTTACCCTCATCCGAGCGTTTGAGCAGGCCAAAGGAGCTTGGCCTATACGCTTGTTAGACGAGTAGAAATGGATTGCCGGTGCCAAAGAATAAATAGCAACGCACGGGTTGTCGGTGCCACCACCGCAGTTCTTGTAGTCAGGCGGGGGTGGGCCTCCCGCTCTAGCATCCCAGTTCTGGTAAAGGATCATGTTAATCGCGCCCGGCACCGGATCGTCATGGTAGATGTAGGCGTCCCCATAGACAGCCGAGTCTACAGTAGCAATGCTTATAGTCGCCCTCGCGCAAGCGGCGAACTGGAAGTGGTTATGTGCCCAGCGCATTCTTCTGAAATCGTAGAGGCGGCCTTTAGGATGGGTAGCTCCATTGTAGGGCGGAGTCGTAATGTACCCAGGACCGCTGTCCTGTGTGATAACCGCAATGTGAATCGGGCCTTCCCCTCCGTTAGTACCGAAGGAAGGTTGTTCCCCGTTGGTCCATCCTCTGCACCATCCGCCTAAATTTACGCCAGTGGGGATCGCCCTGGCCCAAGTGCACGCGCTGGCGATGAAAAAGTTGACGCATGCTCTCGCCGTCGCAGTCCCCGCATCGGGATTACCGGATAGGTTCGTTGGGTTCGAACCTGGGTCGCCGGGCCTTCCCCCTCGACCTCCCAGCACAAAACCATTGGACAGCCCAGCTGCAGTGGCCGACAGTACCTGAAAATCAGTGTCGGGAGAGTAGCCCGGCTCCAACGTAATCGTGATTGTGCTAGTGTGTGCATCTGCGCGTCGCATGAAGTTAATCTCGCAGCTAACACCACATCCAACTCTACTTCTAAGAGAGTCGTTCTGGGTGATTATCCTCATCTCGGGAGTGGACCCAGCGTCTAAAGCCCACTGAGGTGACGACGTTGAAGTAACTAGGACCTCTACCGAGTTTAGTAGAGGATCGGCACCTATGGTTACGGCACTCGACTGCTGGGGCGGACTGAGGGCTACGACCAGAGAGTACACGATTGCCGAGACACCTACAACCCCTAAGACCCTGCGCCTTACCGATGCAGCGAGCATGACTCTCTCCTTTTAATTAACCACACCCCGGCGTTACAGCCGACCTCTGCGAGTGCTTGTCACCGCACACTCCCCAAACACAACATAGGTGCGCGCCTTTAGGAAGGACGCGCACCCTGCCACCCGCTGTAAGCTTCGGGAAGATTGTATCATCGCCTCATCAGCCAAGCAAGACGGACGTCTTTACTAAATTATCCGTGGCCATTTCTAACTAGTCATTCCGCCCTTGGTGCCAATGCCGCAGGCTCCGACGGCTTTCGCCGCTATATTGCATGAGCTTCTATATTGCTGTTGCTTGCTTGGGGCCCTTCGCTGTAGGGACTCCCGCTGTAGAGAGAAAACGGAACGAAGAGAATCGTTTTGTGAAGACTTCCAGGAGGTGCCGAGGTAGTGCCTGCGACTGTGATTATCGGTGGGCAGTGGGGCGACGAAGGTAAGGGCAAGTACACAGACCTGTTCGCCGCCGATTCCGACTACGCTGTTCGTTTTCAGGGCGGCAACAACGCAGGTCACACCGTCGTTCCTGCTGACAGAGGCAAGCCCATCCGTCTTCACCTGGTTCCTTCATCTATCAGGCGCTCAAACTGTACGCCCGTCATTGGAAACGGTGTCGTAGTAGACCCGGAGGTTCTCGTTGGCGAGGTGGCAAGCCTCGGCGCCTCTGGATTCGACATGTCGAAGCTAAAACTGTCAGCCAATGCGCACCTGATCATGCCGTATCACAAGGTTCTCGACCGAATGACCGAGCGGTATCTGGGAAAGAACAAGGTTGGCACTACAAAGAAAGGTATCGGCCCCGCGTACGCCGATAAGGCAAGCAGGATTGGGCTGCGAGTTCAAGACCTCTTCGATGAAAAGATCCTCTTGGAAAAGCTGGAGTCTATTCTCAAAGAGAAAAATCAAATCCTAGCCAAGGTGTACAACCAACTTCCCGAGGACCCAACACATGTGGCCGAAGTCTACAGCAGCCTCGGAAAGAAACTTGGCCCCTACGTATGCGATACTTCCGCGCTTTTGAACGATGCACTAGAGCACGGTGCCCGGGTTCTACTCGAGGGAGCCCAGGGGACAATGCTCGACATAGACCACGGGACTTACCCTTTTGTGACCTCGTCAAGCTGCACCGTTGGTGGTGCGTGTTCGGGATCCGGGGTTCCGCCAAAGCACATCGACAAGGTAGTAGGGGTAGTCAAGGCATACGTGACTAGGGTAGGGTCGGGACCGTTCCCAACGGAGGCCGACAAAAAAACGCAGGAGTTTTTGGTGGAAAAGGGCCGAGAGTTCGGGACCACGACCGGCAGGCGGCGCAGGTGCGGATGGTTTGATGCGGTAGTAGTACGTTATTCCTCTCGCATCAACGGTTTTGACGAAATTCACCTAACAAAAGTCGACGTGCTGGGAGGCATGCCTGCAATTCCGGTGGCCGTGGCCTACGAGTTCTCGGGCCGCCGAATCGAGGAGTTGCCATACCACCAGAGCGAAATTCATCACGCTCGACCCGTTTACGAGGAGCTTCCTGGGTGGGACACCGACATTTCAACTGTCCAAAAACCAGCTGATTTGCCGTACCAGGTCCGCCAATTCGTGGATTTTGTAGAAAAGACGTGCAAATGTCACGTCGCCTCGGTTTCGGTAGGGCCTGCTGAAGACCAGACGGTTTATCTCGACTAAAAGCGATGTCGGATAAAACAAAAATGCACAACAGAGCGACAACATCTATGCCTCATTAGGCAGGTGTGCGGCGTGCGGTCAGTAGACGAAAAGGTGGGTGGCAGGCGTGAGCGCTAGTTCGCTATCGGTCATGGTAGTCGGATCCGGTGGCCGCGAGCACGCAATCTGTTGGGCGCTGGCAACAGATGCATCCGTGGAAAAAGTGGTGGCAGTACCGGGAAATCCAGGCATTGCCTCCCTCCAAAAAACCGAGTGCATCGAGGCCAAGATTTCTGACTTTGCCACTCTTGTAGACATCGCTGAGGCAAAGCGAGTAGACGTTACCGTCGTCGGTCCCGAGCTTCCCCTCTGCGAGGGAATCGCAGATTACTTCAGGGCTTCGGGTCAGAAGCTCTTCGGCCCTACTATGGCAGCCGCGAGATTGGAATCCTCGAAGGCCTTTGCAAAACAGCTGATGATTCGTGAGGGAGTGCCCACGCCAAAGGCGCGGATTTTCGATGGATTCGGTGATCTGGAAGATGCCATCCACCACATAGCCAAGTCCGAACCTCCCTGGGTCATAAAAGCCGATGGGCTCGCCGGCGGCAAGGGCGTGCTGGTCACTACCGACGAGCAAGAGGCGATCGAATGGGCGAGAGCCTGCCTTTCCGGTGAAAAGTTCGGTTCTTCCGGTAGCAAGATCCTAATTGAAGAGTATTCTCCCGGCAAAGAAGCATCCGTGTTAGTCGTAACCGACGGCAAAAATCTCCTCCCTCTCCCGGTAGCCAGAGACTATAAGCGCCTTTTGGATGAAGACCAGGGCCCCAACACGGGAGGTATGGGTGCTTTTTCTCCAGTCCCCGAAGTAGACGACAGCCTTCTCGACCAAATCATGGACACCATCTTCGAGCCAGTTTTGGCAGCTGTTAGAAAAGAGTGCGAACCCTATGTGGGCGTGCTTTACGGTGGCTTGGTCCTTAGCGAAGAGGGACCCAAGGTCTTGGAGTTCAATGTTCGCTTGGGCGATCCAGAGGCTCAAGCCGTACTCCCCCGACTAGGACCACAGCTGGCAACAGTCTTAGATGCCACATTATCGGGTGACCTCGACAGAGTATCGATACACCCTGCCCATAACGCGGCGGTCACCGTTGTGCTTGCAGCTCAAGGCTACCCAGAGAGGCCACGTACAGAGGATCCCATCTTCGGACTGGACGAAGCCTCCCAGCACGAGGGGGTTACGGTGTTTCATGCAGGTACTGCCCTTTCTGGAGGGCAACTACTCACGGCTGGGGGCCGTGTACTCGATGTCTCGGCCGTCGGGAACGACCTGAGGGAGGCCAGGAAAAGCGCATACGAAGCACTTTCTTCCATTTATTTCGAGGGAATGCAATATAGAACCGACATAGCACAGGACTGACAGATGGGTGGGCTTAGAATGTTGTACGTCGCAGCAGTACATCTTCGATCATGACCTTGCTGGACCGGTACAGCCGGCCGGAAATGCGGGCTATCTGGAGTGACCAGTCCAAAATCGACAAGTGGCTCCAGGTAGAAGTGGCCGTCGTACAAGCTTGGGCTCGAGAAGGCGTAGTACCGGTCGCAGACGCCGAACATATAAAAGAGCGTGCCTTCGCTAGCCCAGAGGAAGTGTCGCGCAGAGAAGAGACCATCCGCCACGACTTGGCTGCCTTTGTCGACGTGGTCGCCGAGCGATGTGGAGCCGCCGGACGTTGGTTTCACTTCGGGCTCACTTCCTCCGACGTCTTGGATACGGCGCTCGCTCTGCAACTGAGAGAAGCAAACACACTGATAAGAAGGGAAGCGGTCCGCTATTTCAACTCGCTCAAAGCGAGGGCCCTAGACCATGTCAAGACTGCGTGTGTCGGACGGACTCACGGAATACATGCTGAACCCACAACCTTCGGCGCAAAGCTGGCATCACACGCTTTCGAGGCGCTGCGGTTTATCGAGCGGTTCGACGCGGCTTCCGAGGAAGTGCGAGTCGGCAAAATCGCTGGTGCCGTGGGGACCTACTCAACAGTGCCGCCACACCTAGAGGCAGCCGTTTTGGGAGAACTTGGCTTGAAGCCCGAAAGTGCTCCTACTCAGATTGTTGCGCGCGATCGCCTTGCGTTCTACCTGGGCGCCTTGTCCTTGGGAGCTGCGGCCGTTGAACGCTTCGCATTAGAAGTTAGACACCTGCAGCGCACCGAAGTAGCCGAGGTGGAAGAGGCATTCACCGAAACGCAGAAAGGGTCGTCGGCGATGCCCCACAAGAGAAATCCGGTAGGAGCCGAGAGATTGTGCGGATTGGCGCGCGTACTGCGGTCTGCTCACAATGCCGCAGAAGAAAACGTCGCACTATGGCACGAGCGCGACATAAGCCACTCCTCGGTAGAAAGGGTGATGCTCCCACTGGCGACCGCGACGCTCCACTTCATGCTCTCGGAAGCGGCATCGCTGGCTGCAAACATGAAAGTGTTCTCTGAACAGATGATGAGCAACCTTGAGCTCACGCAAGGGTTGGTATACAGTCAGCGCCTGTTGCTGGCTCTCGTCCGCAGCGGTCTGGAAAGAGACAGGGCCTACCGGGCTGTTCAAGCAGCCGCGATACGAGCTTCCGAGACTCGAAAGCCTTTCATTGACACCGCTTTGGAGGACCCGGATATTACCGACGTGCTCTCTTCTGAACAGGTCAGGGAGTGCTTCAATCTCGATTCCGCTCTCTCGAACCTGTCAGTGATATTCGATAGGCTGAGGGACGCGCAACCACCGCCCTCGCCTGATTGATTGGGCGGGGCGGCGAATTCGATGCGACTAAGGAGAGGCTATGCCAGCAATAAAAATCAGGTCGGGAAAAGTTCGGGAAATTTACGAAGCCGGAAATGGGCAATTGTTGATGGTGGCCACGGATAGAGTTTCGGCATACGACGTAGTGCTCCCCGATCCAATTCCCGACAAAGGCAAGGTTTTGACAGGACTCACGGTATTTTTCGCTTCTCGGATCGAAGACATCACCGATACTCACCTCATAACGAGCGATCCCGCCCAATTTCCCGAGGGATGGGAGGATACCGAGGGATTAGACGACCCTATTGGTAGGACCATGCTCGTTCATAAAGCCGAGATGATTCCGGTAGAGTTCGTTGTGAGGGGATACTTGTTCGGCTCTGCCTACGAGGAATATGCGAGATCAGGTAGCGTAGCCGGAATAAAGCTGCCTACAGGCCTCTCGATGGGACAAAAGCTGGAACACCCAATTCTCACGCCTACTACCAAAGCAGAGGTCGATCACGACGAGCCTCTTACCCACGCCGAAGCAGCAGAGGTGTGTGGCACGGCAGTTTTTGAAGAGGCTCGGGACAAAGCAACAGCTGTTTTTGAGCGGGCATCGAAGATTTGTGAGGATGCGGGATTGATATTGGCCGACACTAAATTCGAGTTCGGCTTCGTGTCGGGAGAGCTGGTTTTGGCAGACGAGATACTTACTCCTGATTCCTCCCGCTTTTGGTCAGCAGCGGAGTACGAGATTGGCAAATCTCCTCCCAGCTACGACAAGCAGTTCGTGAGAGACTATCTTGACTCTATAGGGTGGGACAGAAAGCCTCCCGCTCCCCGGCTTCCTGAAGAAATCGTTTATGCGACGCGGCGTCGTTACCTTGAAGCATACGAGAAACTGACAGGAGAGCCTTTTAGCGAGTACCTGAACAGATACACCGCTGGATAAGGACCTTCTCTAGGCACAAGAGTCGAGAGGGCGCGGCCAACGGGGTTTATCTGGCTTTGCTGGGATGAGTCGAACTATGTGGCAGCAGGAACAAACATGGAAGAGCAACGGCGAGCATTAGAGCTACGTGATTACATAACTATCTTAAAGCGGCGCAAGTGGTTCATTATCGTTCCTGCGACTTCGATCGTAGTAGCTACACTCATAGCTTCGGTTTTGACGACGCCGATATATCAGGCCTCTACCGACATCATGATTACCCTCAATCCTCAGGCCGCAGCTGTGGCCGATATATCAGTTCCTGCGGTCGACGCGCAACGGGAGTTACAAACCCAGATACAAGTAATTCTTTCGAAGCCAGTCGCAGAAGAGGTCGTGAAGAGACTAGGACTGCAGTCTGGCCCCGAAGCCGTGCAGTCAAAGATAAGCGCGCAGATTCTGGGCCAAACCAACATAATACGAGTCTCGGCTCGGCATCCCTCACCGGCCATGGCCCGCGACCTTGCTAACAACGTCGCCGGAACTTACATAGACCTTAGGCGAAAAGCAGCTTTGGACAACTACGCAAAACAGGCCGCTGAGATTCAGCAGAAACTGGACGAGGCCACCGCTGAACTCAAAAAGTCCGAAAACGAGTTGAATGCGGCGATTGCGGCGGCAAAGGGAGAGAAGACGCCCGACATTGCCCAACAAGCCGCCGTACAGGCGATCGCGAGTCGACGGGACCAGGCAGCAGCCGTCCAGAACTTTTGGAAGACCGCTTTAGACAAGCTTCAGATACAGAGTGGTTTGCAGAATATGGCTGCAGAAATCGTCTCGCCGGCGGCCCTGCCGACCTCCCCTGTAGAACCAAAGCTCGGCCGCCAAATGGCATTTGCACTTGTAATCAGTTTCCTACTAGGTACTGGCCTAGCTTTTGCCGTCGACTACCTAGACGATTCGATACGCTCCAAGGAAGAAGCAGCCAAAGCATTCGGGGCCCCGATCTTGGGGATGGTGCCCCGGGCACAGAGTTGGACCGACCGATCAGAGGCGATGCTCATATCGCTGAGAGATCCCGCCTCCACTATCGCCGAGGCATATAGATCGATTCGGACCAACCTACAGTTCTCGCTCCTCGACAGCGAGAGGCGAGTGCTCATCGTATCGAGTGCGTCGAAGGGCGAGGGCAAGACCGCAACCGTTTCTAACCTTGCGGTCGTACTGGCACAGTCAGGAAAGTCGGTCATCGTGGTTGACGCGGATCTTAGGCGTCCTCGAATCCATCGATATTTCCACCTGGGAAACAGCCAGGGACTCACGACCGCGATTCTCGCAGAACGTCCTCTGGCTGATTTACTCCAGCGTCCCAGGCTTGCCGGATCCCCACCAAACTTGTTGATCCTTGCCTCGGGCCCCAAACCACCCAATCCTGCCGACCTTTTGGGATCGCAAAGAATGTCCGACATCCTAGACAGCCTCGCAAAGCTGGCCGACTTTGTCCTTGTGGATACGCCGCCAATAATCCCGTTGTCAGATGCCGCTGTCTTGGCACCAAGGGCCGACGGCGTGATTTTGGTTTCTCGAGCTATAAAGTCAAGCCGGAGGACAGCCCGATTCACAAAAGAACGAGTTGACGCCGCCGGTGGACACGTTGTCGGAGTCGTTCTAAACGAAGTGACCCCGGCCTTCGGAGAAGCTGGCTACTACTATTACTACGACTATTACTACTATATGAACGAGCATTACACACTAAGCACCCGGCCTAAGGCGGGCATATCCGCATTAATTCCAAGAAGACTACGCCGATCCTCTGCTGGCGCGCGCGCTGCCACTGGATAGCGCTGGATAAAGACTGGCTGCATTTTCTCAGGTGCTGGTACCTCTAGCTTTTTAGGGTCTGGTCGAAGCGCAGACTATACAGAGGAGCACTTTGCGTCCCGATATCTAAATTTGCCGGCAGACACTCTTGCGCTCGAAGAAAGCCTACTCGGTTGGAAAGACTGAGCCAAAAGCCCGATTCATAGGAGGTTTCATGGGCTGGTGCTACACCTTTGGCGTGCGTTGTGGAGCTGGATGCAACGATCCGATGGTGGTACGAGAAGGCTCGAGCACCTGTGGGTGTGCTTCATGCGGAGCTATCTGTCGAGGTCAGTTCTCCAACTGTCACGAAATCGTGTTCCGTCCCGGGGGCCTCGACTTTCAGTTACGGTGCTTGCCCGATGAGGTACTCGCGCATCTCGGCCAAAGCCTCTCGAGCTCGCGTCGGAATGAGACGATGAAAAACGCTCACCTTGTCATCAGAGATTCGGGGGCTCGCTCTGATACGACACCCTCCGCAGCGCAGCGGTTGTCATCACAGAAAGTGTCAGCTAACCTCTCGCCGACTCCTCCTGTCTCCACCCTCTCTTTAGGGGAGCTTCACGCCGGGTTCGTAAAGCTCATCGAGACAACTGCAGCTATCAATCTGTCCGTGGCTAAACTAGAGGCCGAGGTTGCATCCCTAAGAAGAGATCTCACTGCCCTTTCCGCCGCTGTCCTTGACGGAGGCTTACAACACCGAGCTGAATAGGTTTCGGCGATTTATGGTTTCTATGGCTTTGCCGTGAGTGATCCTAAAAGCGATCGCAGATCATAATTCTTCGGCCCTGCGCCGGGCATAAACTAGCAGCAGTCCTCCTGTAGCTACCATGAGCATTCCGCCTACCACGAGTTTTCCAAGATTCTGGCTTCCCGTGAACGGAAGTTGGCGACCGGGTACGGGCGCTGCAGCACCAGCGACCCTCACCGTAATCGTGTTGCAGAGCTGCTGAACAGTCTCGGACGGAGTCATTCCAGTAAAGCAAACAGTGTATGTCCCAGGATCTGATGGGGCGACCAAAGACGCGAAGCCGCACCCGTCGGGCCCTGCCGAGATGGATGAGACCGTGGTCCCTGCGATCGTGACATCTATAGCGGTTCCGGGAGCGAAGCCGCATCCCTTAGCTGTAAAAGGACCGCTGGGGGCTGGAAAATTGGTGCTCAGCTCCAAAACGTTGGGAGAGGGCGGTGTCGGCGTATACACCTGAGCAAGAGCCAACGGACCCAGCGCCGCGTACGCAAGCGCGGATAGCGCCAAGGTCGACACCACCTTTACAATCCCGCGGCTCGGTTTTTTATGTGCCATATTCTTCGTTATATCCACGCCTCTTACTCCACCTCCCCGATCACTTACCCCTACCCAGAGAATCGAACTGCAGCTTCCAGATGGATTCTGGATGGCGGCGAGTTCGAATAGTATAGCCTGCCTTTGCTCGCTTCGCTATAGCCACTTGTTGGTTCGAGACTACCCTTCCCCTCTAAGACCACCTCCGAACTGAACTGGTCTGCTCTAATTCTAGGCTGTGGGACGTACTCGAGCGAGTATGTCATCCTCCCGGCAGCGTCTATGAAAAGGTGGTTATCTGGCAGTTTGTAAGTAAAGGTAAGCGTCTCTTTGGAGCCCGGAGGAACCTTCACTAGCCAAGAAAAGGCCGCCATCCCTCCGTCGGGAAGATCGCTTTGTACTCTAAACTCCCCACTGTCTAGAAGCTCGGAACCGAATGGGGCATACCAAGTTAGGTAACCCAGGTACTCTCCTTTTTCTCTCTGAGCCTGCCCGGGACCTGTGGCACCGCCTACATACTCCGGCAGATCTACGGGTGCGCGGTTTTCGATGGTAAATGACACCGTAGCGCGAGCTCTCCCGCCGGAGTCGATCTCGAGCCTGTGAGAAATTGAGTTATTCACGTAGTAGTCGACCTTGTTCCCGCCTAGATTGATCAACGAGTAACTGGCTACATCGCTCGAGCGCGCCTCTGAAATGCCTTGCTGGTCGCCGACCCTTGATTGCTCCGCGTTCGTCAAAATCCTTCCCCCTAGAGAAACCTTTATGAGCTTCTTCTCCACAGCGGTGTCCGCGACCCACATCCACAGCCTCCTCTCAGCCGTGGCCTTGGCGATCGAGCGAGCTAGCTTTTCGGCGGCGGAGCCTCGAATGTTAAAGGAAGCCCCAATTGCCTTTGCGGCTGCTTCTACTAAAAACTCCTTCCGCTGTGCCTGATTGCCGAAGTAAAAGTAAGCTTTGTTCATGGTGTAATCGGCAAAGTTCGATGCATCGAGCCGCACATTAGGGTTTTCGAAATCGAGCGGGCCTGTGGCCGATAGCAGGTAGCCCACGGCGACACCGTCCATATAGACCACCCCGTCGACAGTGCGACCGGTCTTCGCTCTATACATAGCCGCCATCGAGGATCCAGATGCCTCGGTATCGACGGATACGTTCGTGCGCTGCCAGGCGAAAGTTGGGTTTGCCCAAGACCAACGAGCGTGGAAGCCAGGCTCCAACGGTACCGGGACTGGCTCAGAGAGCTGAAGCTCGGTAACCGAGCCGAAGTGGCTCCAGCTCAAGGCTCCTCCTGTAACATCCAAGATTCCGTACGCAAGCACCATGCCGTTCGAGTTCATCTCCGCATTGTTTCCGATAGCCACTAGGTAAGTACGCCTTCCCCTTGCTCCGAACAGTTCGGGCGCGACATCGAGATAAACAGAGGCCTCCTCAAGCCGGTTTCGGACATCGCCTACGCGCTCGAGAAAATCCATCCGAGCCTTTGCCACAGTCCCAATCAACATCGAGCGCGGCGACTGTTCTACTGCGTAAACACCCTCTGCCACCGCAGAGGTAGCTCTTGCTACGGGCTCTTGTAATACTTCGAGTTTGTCAACGTCTACTCGTCCGTTTTCTATGGGAAAGCGAAGGTGGCCTCGCTCATCTTCAAGCACTTGTGCTTGATCGAGAACAACTGCCCCCGCGTCGCTAACCTTCGTTCCGGCTACCGCCAGTGCTGTGGCAACTTTTACGTTCGAGCCCACCACGGGAACCTTCCTTAAAACTTTGATCTCGAGGGAACTGAGGAGGTTCCTAGCCCTAACGAACTCGTCAGT
>PSLF01000001.1:186941-335339 GCA_040289475.1 Acidimicrobiia bacterium
GAGGACTTCTTCAGTTCTAATCGGGCTTTTCGAATGTCGTTTTCTTGCAACAGAGTTGCTGCCCGCTGGGAAGCATCTCTTGCAGAAGTGAGGTGAATGCCAGCTTGTCCGAGTCGTATGAACACCACGATGCCGTAAACCGTGGCGGCAGCCAAAAGAATCCCGGCGGCTAGCGTGAGCTTTGTTAGAACCCGCTGTTTCTTGCGCCTCTTGCGCCTCTTGCGGCTGAGGCTGGCAAGGGCCGCGCCATGTGTCGAGACACTCTCCCCTGGAATAGTTGTGCTCGCATCCGTGTCGCTCGTGATTTTCATTGTCTCCCGAATCCTGTTTGACTGTGTAGTTGCAAATTACCTCGTTGCCCACGAAACCTCGGAGGTGGCGCCATGCGGGTTGCAGTCATAGGACAAGAATTTCCCGAATCCTTCTCCACATTTATATCCGCTGCCCTGAATAGGATGGGCTACGAGAGCAGAGTTTTTCGATCTCCGGCTAGTCTAATAGTGTTCAACAGATACATCGAGCTTGCTGCTCGAGCAGCTCTAAGCGTCTCGCCTAGGGCCGCTCGCTCCGCGGAGAGACTCTTGGCTCGCCGTATCCTGGCTTGGGAGCCCGACCTCGTAATCTCGAACGACATCAACTTGTGGCCGGATACGGTAGTGGAGCTCAAAAAGGGCGGGTGTGTAGTTGTAGTATGGTGTCCGGATGCCCTGGTCAACTTTGGCCGGCAATTCTTCTACATGGCCCCCTACGATGTGATTTTCCTCAAAGACCCTTACGTTGTGCGTCATGCCCGGGAGTTCGCAGCATTACCGGTTGAGTACTTGCCCGAAGCGTGCGAACCGAGCGTGCACCGGCCCGTCGACGGCGACGATTCCACCAGAAATCGCTTCGCTTGCGACATCATCCACTATGGAAACGCTTACCCCAGCAAGGTGCGCTTTCTCGAAAGGCTCTTCGCAAAGGGATATGACCTCAAGTTGTACGGTCGCTCGTTCCCATCCTGGCTACGATCCCCGTTGGAATCCGTGTGGTCGAAAGAGTACCTAGAAGGCAGCACCAAAGCAGTCGCAGTCAGGTCTGCCAAGATCTGCCTCAACATGCTCCATTACGGAGAAATCGAGGCTGCCAACGCCCGACTCTTCGAGGCTGCTGGGTGCGGTGCTTTCCAACTCGTCGAGTGGAGACGCTCGATGGACGACCTGTTCGAGCATGGCAAAGAGGTCGTCTATTACCAAAGCTTTTCCGAGCTCGAGAAGATGATCGAGTACTGGCTTCCAAGGGAAGAGGAGCGACGGCGAATAGGAGACGCGGCTTCCCGCAGAGCCCATGCTGAGCATACGTACGAACATCGACTCCGTTCGCTCATGGAACGTGCACTGTGAAAGCCTCACTAAGTACGGGATCCTAGATCGTCAAAATTCACTATGAGTCAAATTCTCGGAGGAGTGATGCGAGCTAATGTGTGCGTGACGGTGAGATTGCGTCCGGAGATCCCCGACCCTCAAGGAAAAACCATCGAGGAAAGTCTTCCTGCGCTTGGCTTCCATGGTGTCACGGGGGTCCGGGTAGGAAAGTCGATCACGTTCACGATCGAGGGACAGGACAAAGAGTACGTCGAAAATGCCGTGAAGAAGATGTGCGAGGAGTTTCTCGCCAATCCCGTTATCGAGGATTTCTCGTACGAGATTTCGAATATGGCAGAAAAACAGAGTTCGGGTAGCCACAGCGCGCCGTAACGGGACGGAAGGGATTGAGCGAAAAAGAAATTTCCGGAAACAAGTTGTCCGGGTTAACCGAGCCCGTCAGAGCAGCTGTTCTCGTCTTTCCAGGGACCAATTGCGAGCTAGACGTGGTTTGGGCTTTGGGCATAGTAGGAGTAGAAGCGGAGCCTGTCTTTCACTCTGACTCTCCCCCCGAAGTCTTCGATCTGTACGTAATCCCAGGGGGGTTCTCCTATGGAGATTACCTTCGTCCCGGTGCCATCGCCCGATTCTCGCCGGTAATGTCGGTGGTGAGATCGGCAGCTCGCTGTGGCAAGCCGGTTGTGGGTATCTGCAACGGATTCCAGATCCTTTGCGAGGCCGGGATGCTGCCCGGTGCCCTGCAGAAAAACCGCGGATCCAGTTTTCTCTGTCAGTCAGTGGATTTACTAGTCACCAACGAGACCTCGCCTTTGACCTGTGCTCTCCAGGTGGGCACGGTTCTGAGAAACATTCCAATAAATCACTTTGAGGGAAACTTCACCATACCGCCGAGGAAGCTGGCCCTGCTCGAGAGCTCGGGTCAGATCGCCCTTCGTTACTGCGGACCTTCCGGAGAGGTGCAGGAGCAGTTCAATCCCAATGGAAGTATGGCTTCGATAGCTGGAATCACGGATCAGCGCGGAAACGTCGCTGGGATCATGCCGCATCCCGAAAGAGCTGCAGAAGAGCTCATTGGCTCTTCGGACGGACTGGGAATCTTGCGCTCGATGGCTCTGTATGCGAAGCGTGTCAAGGCGTCCTCTAATACTAGGAATACCGAGGTCCAAACCTCTCATTTTTCTAAATGAGCACCGAGCACCTTTCCCAAGTACATCGCAGCCTCGGCCTTAGTGATAGAGAATTCGAGGAGATTCGAAAAATCCTCGGTCGGGAGCCAACCACCACAGAGTTGGCCATGTATTCGGTAATGTGGAGCGAACACTGTTCGTACAAGTCGTCAAGAGTTCACCTCGCTAAGCTTCCTAGCGACGCCCCATGGGTTGTCATAGGGCCGGGCGAGAACGCAGGCGTCGTTGAAGTAGGAGATGGGATAGTCGCGGCGCTCAGGATCGAGTCGCATAACCATCCCTCCGCTGTCGAACCTTTCCAGGGAGCGTCCACTGGTGTGGGAGGAATCATACGCGACGTCCTGTCAATGGGAGCCCGTCCTGTCTTGCTCGGAGACCCGCTAAGGTTCGGCCCCCTAAAAGCAGGTTCGACACCGGTCGGACCAGTAAAGCCCAGCGAGGCCAAGAAAAACCTGTTTCTCATGAAGCAGGTGGTAGCTGGCATTTCCCATTACGGAAACGCAGTTGGGGTACCGACGATAGGGGGGGAAATCAAATTCGCGCCTTGCTACTCCGGCAACCCCTTGGTGAACGTTTTCTGCCTTGGAATAGCCCACGAATCTCGCATTCAGCGGGCGAGAGCGACAAATCCGGGGGACTCGGTCATTCTTCTCGGGGCATCGACAGGTCGAGACGGAATAGGGGGGGTCAGCATACTCGCCTCTGCCGGATTCGACGAGGATTCGAAAGCGAAGCGACCCTCGGTCCAAGTTGGCGATCCTTTCGAAGAAAAGAAGCTCATCGAGGCTTGCCTTGAGATCTTTCGTCTCGGTCTCGCATCCGCTATTCAAGATCTCGGAGGCGCTGGGATTAGCTGCGCGGCTTCCGAGACAGCCGCTCGGGGAGGCACCGGCATAGAGATCGATGTCGCTGCGGTACACCGCCGGGAGCCAGGGATGACGCCAGAGGAGGTCGTTACCTCGGAGTCGCAGGAGAGAATGTTCGTAACGGCCCCGCTGCATAACGTCGAAAAAATCTTAGAGATAGCGGGCAAGTGGGGGCTGCAAGCCACCGTTATCGGAAAGGTGATCGACGGTTCTGACCTGGTAGTGCGAGATGGCGACGCTGTCGTAGCTCGCGTTCCGGCCTCTTCCCTGGCCGACGGTCCCAAGCTACGCAGGCCATCTAGAAAACCCGAGAGTATGGAGGCGCTTACTAAGAACGATGTCTCCAGACATGCTCCCGGCCCTTCGGAACTCGATGCACTCATGGCGATCTTGGGGGATCCCTCCTTGGCTGACCGGTCATGGATCTGGCGCCAGTACGACCATCAACTCTTCGTCAACACGGTACTAGGACCGGGCGAAGGAGAGGCAGCCGTGGTGAGGGTTCGCATACCCGACGATGCCCTCGAAGCCACTCTCGGCGCAGAAAAGGCGCGCGGCGAGAAATCGCCGACTTATCCGTCTACACCGTTCAAAGGTCTTGCTGTGGCTTTCGAAGGAGGTGGGCGATTTTGCCACCTCGACCCTAGAGAAGGCGCCAAGTTGGTCGTGGCAGAGGCGACTCGCAAAGTTGCCTGTGTCGGAGCAAAACCCGTTGCCGTCGTTGACTGCCTGAATTTTGGAAACCCAGAACACCCCGAGGTCATGTGGGAATTCGAGGAAACTATCGAGGGGATGGCCGAGGCCTGTTCTGTCCTTAAAGTTCCGGTCGTCGGAGGAAATGTTAGCTTTTACAACGAGACCGCTGCGCAAGATATCTGGCCAACACCTGTAGTGGCAGCAGTGGGCCGCATCGACGCGCTTGAGAGACGTCCTCCCGGCATTGTCTTTTTTACGGACGATCTTGTCATTTGTGTCATAGGAAGAGAAACCGAGTCCGACCTGAACGGTTCGGCTTACGCTTGGTCGGCTCTGGGTCACCACGGGGGTGCTCCGCCGAGAGTCGATCTCGGAAAAGAAGCCGCCTTACATGCCGCGCTCATCGAGATCATTGAACGGCTGAACTCCGAGTCACAGGGTAGAGGACAGCGTCCAAGTGAGCCTGTTGCAGTGGTTCACGACCTATCTACAGGGGGACTTGCTGCTGCGATTGCCGAATCGTGCCTCCTAGGTGAGATTGGGGCCCAGATCGATTTGGCACCCATAGCAGACGAGATACCTAAAGGTCCGTTTTCTTCGGCAACCGTGGCCCTATTCTCGGAGACGCCCTCCAGAGTTTTGATCGCGGTAGAAAAACATAATCTCGACGAAGTAAGGCTCATAGCAGCTAGACACGGGCTAGGCTTTTGGACCTTGGGAATGACCGGAGGAACCACTCTTTGCGTGAACTGCACCTCCCTTAGTAAGGATCCGGTCTTCGAAATCTCTCTCGAGCATGCTAGGGAGGTATGGCAGCGGTTTGTTCCTTGAGGATAAGCTCTCTCGTTGCGAGGAGCTTGGCCCACTGAAAAGTACAGATGGCCTTCCACCCTAAATGCACCGACACCGCTTTTTCGTAATACGATGGTGGACGGAGATATTTTGGGCCTTGCTCGCTTTGGCAGGGAACGACCGCTCTCAGAAGATTGTTTCTGTACTAGCGTGGTGCGAGCCTAGAGAGGATGTGTGTTGAAACCGCGTGAAGCGTGCGGAATATTCGGCGTCTATGCTCCGGGTAGTGCTGTCTCTCAGCTCGCCTACCTCGGCCTGTATGCGCTTCAACATAGGGGCCAGGAGTCGGCAGGAATCGCCGTCTCGGACGGGACGCGAATGCAAGTCATCAAGGACATGGGGCTTGTCACTCAAGTTTTCGACCAGCCCCGACTGGCAGGGCTCGAAGGTCATATAGCCATCGGTCACGTTCGATACTCCACTGCTGGCTCAAGCACATGGGAGAATGCTCAGCCTATATACCGGGATGTCGGCGACACTGGGATTGCTCTAGGTCACAACGGAAACCTCACCAATACCTCCGCTCTTCTCGAAGAACTAGGAACCATCGACAGCCCCATAGAGAGCGACTCCGAACTTATTGCTGCCTGCATTGAGAAGGCTTACCCAGACCAAGAGCGCTCGGACGGCAGATCCTTCGAGACTGCGCTTCTCCGGGTCCTTCCCAAGCTGGAGGGGGCCTTTAGCCTCGTGGCAATGGACGAGGCGCATCTCGTAGGCATAAGAGATCCCCTTGGATTCAGGCCCTTAGTCTTGGGAAGGCTGGGTCAGGGGTGGGTAATAGCCTCCGAGACGTGCGCACTGGACATAGTCGGCGCTCACTTCGTGAGGGAGATTGAACCGGGGGAGATGGTTGTTGTCGATGCCAGTGGTCTGAGGTCCCATATATTCGCGGCCGACAGGCGAGCTGCGCTCTGTCTCTTCGAGTTCGTATATTTTGCCCGACCCGACTCGGTTTTATTCGGTAAGAACGTCCACGCGGTGAGGCAGCGAATGGGAGAACTCCTCGCCAAGCAGGCTCCTGCCCATGCAGATCTTGTGATGCCTGTTCCGGAGTCCGGGATACCAGCTGCACAGGGCTTCAGTAGGGCTAGCGGGATTCCGTACGGCGACGGGCTCGTCAAGAATAGATACGTGGGTCGCACTTTCATTCAGCCCAACCAGATAATGCGAGACCTTGGTGTGAGGATCAAACTAAATCCTCTAACGGAGAATATCTCCGGTAAACGCCTGGTCGTGTGCGATGACTCTATCGTTAGAGGCTCCACGACCCGCCAGATAGTTTCTTTGCTGCGTCAGGCGGGCGCCGTGGAGATCCACCTGAGAATCAGTTCTCCTCCGTACCGATGGCCCTGCTATTTCGGCATGGATACCTACAACCGCTCCGAGCTGATAGCGGCGAGCTTGTCGAAGTTGGACATAGCCGAGTACTTAGGGGCCGACTCACTCGAGTATCTCGAGCTAGACAATCTAATCGCTGCGACCGGAGTTCCCCCCGACTCGTTTTGCATGGCCTGTTTCACTGGAAATTACCCCATTCCCGTAGATCCCGAGCTGAAAAAGCAAACCCTCCGAGAGGCGTCCGTGAATCGCGTTGCGGATGCCGCTAAGGCCGGGGTCGGGCACGCCACAGGACAGCGGACCGGCATTACCGAGTGATCTGGAAAAGGCGGAGCAGCCCACCCGGCTCCCAGCCGAGTGGCTCCAGAAGGCTTACATACCGAGATGCTGGAGTCAGTATCGAGGCTTCCGAGAAGGCCTTAGAGCTGATAAAAGACAAAATCCGCAACACATTCCGACGCGAGGTCGTCGGTGACATTGGTGGGTTCGCTGGCCTTTTCGAGATAGACGTCTCCCGATTCGAAAAGCCGGTCCTCGTTGCCTCGGCAGATGGCGTTGGGACTAAAGTACTCGTTGCTCAGGCGATGGGCCGTCACGACACCATAGGGAGAGACCTAGTTGCCATGTGCGTCGATGACGTGGTGTGTACGGGCGCCGAGCCCCTTTTCTTTCTCGACTACATATCCTGCTCACCTCTGGATCCCCAGCTCATCGAAGAGATCATCGAAGGAGTCGCTGCGGCGTGCCGAGAGGCGCATTGTGCATTGATTGGTGGCGAGATGGCCGAGCACCCCGGAGCGGCCGAAAAAGGGCGCTACGATTTGGCAGGCTTTGCAGTTGGCGTGGTCGAACGAGCCGAGATAATCGACGGGGCGAAGATCCGGGAAGGAAACGTAATCATAGGTTTGGAAAGCGGTGGACTGATGAGCAACGGCTACTCCCTCGCTCGCAAGGTCCTGTTGGAAATCGCTGGCTATGACTTGCAATCCAGAGTAGAAGGAATTCCCCATAGGCTGGGCGACGAGCTTTTGAAACCCACCCCCATATACGCTCCGGCCATCCTCGATCTCATCCGACACACCAGAGCGGTAAAAGGTATTGCTCACATCACAGGGGGTGGAATCCCGGCTAACCTTGTGCGAATCCTTCCACCAAGGACCGAGGCTATTGTCGACACCACAGCTTGGGACCCCGACCCCATCTTCAAAGTAATTGCGAGGGAAGGGGGAGTCGATGAAGAAGAGATGTACAGCGTTTTCAACATGGGTATTGGAATGGTCATAGTCATTGACGAATCGTGCACAGACACTGCTGTCGACTTGCTCCGTAGCCACGGCCACCACGCCCATAAAATAGGGAGAGTCACCAAAACTCGCTCCAAGCCTAAGGTGGTTTTGGAGGCGCTCACATAGAGAGGACAGCTTCACACCGTCTATCCATAAACGTGCAGCGGTTATCTGGGATTTTGATTCTTACAGCTCAAACAAATACCGGGGCCTACTGCTCCAAAGCGGGAACCACTAGCTCCCCCAGTGCCTCTATGGTCTCGAAATCCTCGTGTAGTAAATGTTGGAGCATTACCCGTTCGACCCCTGCCTCCTCCAGCTGAACGAGACTGTCAACTATCTGGTCCGGTGTTCCGATCAGCCAGGAATCTTTCACCGCTTCGCCAAATTCTTCCTCGTCGTCATACCCCTGTAGCTTGGCGACCTCTCGGCTCCTTCGTGCAACGTCCTGGGGTGACTCACCAAAGACTAAACCAGTCATTAGCGACATCGAAAGGGTGGCGGGGTCTCTGCCAATCCGTTCGCACACCCCGTTAAGTCGGGCCCTGCGGGCCCTACACTCTTTTGGACCGGCAAAGACGGTGTTGTACTCGTCTGCCCACTTAGCGGCCGCCTCCATCGTGCGCTCCCCACCTTTCCCTCCCACGATCAGGCGGGGGTGAGGGCTGGAGACGGGTTTAGGGTATGAGATGCATTCCGTGAGCGTGTAGAACTCTCCTTCGAAGGAGAAATTTTCGCTCGACCATATTCTCTTTACAATCTCGAGCTGCTCAGCGAGTAGCCGCAACCTCGTCGAGGCCGGCGGAAAAGGCAAACCAAAGCGCTCGTGCTCTAGTCGGTACCACCCAGCACCCATCCCGACTTCTACCCGGCCGCCGCTTATGTGATCGCAAGTCAGTACTGTTTTGGCAAGGAGTGCGGGGTGTCGAAAAGTCACCGGGGAAACCAAGACTCCGAGTTTCAACTTGTTCGTAGCTGCAGCGAGACCAGCAACAGTGGTCCATGCGTCCAGTACTGGTTCGAATGCGTCTCTTCTGATTGGAGCGTAGTGGTCCGACGAAAAAAGAGTCTCTATACCTGAAGCCTCGCATGTGACAGCGATTTCGAGCCAGCGCTCCCACTCGAGCCCTTCCTGACCTTCGATCATGAGAGAAACCCTCATGACTCGCAATCCCCGTCACTCGAGTGTGCTCGGTACCAGTCACCACCTCCACTCGGTGGGCAATGCTGGAAAAAAATCGCTGTCATCCTCTTAGTGTTCGACCGACAACTTGGACCTCGTTGCCTTGTAGTCCTCGTAGTAACGATAGACCAAAGCACCGAGTCGACTCGCTATTGCTAGCATCGAGTGGTACCGATCTCCACTCGGAATATCTGTGGTCCCGCACTAGCAAACTAGTTCAAGAAATGTCATCCCCGAGTCGATTTCGTCAATGCAGCTAGATCGCGCATTGAGTGAGCATGTAAACCGTGAGGAGGGCCTCTGCCTGGCACCAGTGAAATCCGACAAGCCATCGCCACACAGGCCCGCGTAGCGGGGATTTCCGACTTAGAGCTGCCATCGCTGGAGGCAGTGGACCGACGGCGAAGCCAGTTGTGGACGATTGCGATGATTACGGTTGTCGTCTTTGCCCTAGCCTTCGCGGGCTACTCGTACGTCGTCCACATGCTCGGAGACGGGAAGTCAAGCGAGGTGCTCTTCCCGTGGATGAGGTTGGCGCTCGTACTCTCGGCAGTACTGTTCTGTCTGTATTTGCTCGAGAAGGAGATTGCCCTTAGGAGGTTGACAAAGCTTCTGATCGACGAGCGAGTGATAACCACAGCCCTCTCAAATCGCCTTAGGGAGTTGACCGCTCTCACCGATGCTGCCAAGGCCATTAACTCGACCCTCGACTTGGACGATGTTCTTGGGATTATTCTTTCGTCTGCTTTGGGGCTTTTGGGCGGTACAGAAGGCTCGATCATGCTATTGGACGAGAACGAAGAATTTCTCGAAACGTACTGCTACAGGGGATCTGCGGATCGCTACGAGCCCGAGCCTCTGCTCAGAGTCGGCCAGGGCGTAGCAGGATATGTCGCCGCCAAGCGCCAGGCTGTGGTCGTAACCGGCAAACCTGATCCCGAGGTGTTTCGCGATGTGCCAGAAAAGCAGGTAAACATTCACTCCGCAATGTGCGTACCCTTGATTTCAAGGGGACGGTTGCTGGGCGTGCTGAGCATTAACGACACCGAGGGAGGCCGTGACTTTTCCGACTACGACTTGAGAACGCTCAAGTTGTTTGCCGACCACGCCGCCGTTGCGATCGCCAACGCAACCCTCTACGAGAAAGAACGGGAGAACGTCGCCAAGCTAATGGAGGTAGACCGACTCAAATCGGAGTTCGTCGCGACAGTGAGCCATGAACTCAAGACCCCCCTGACGTCGATCATAGGCGCTGCTCAGACCTTGAGACGGGCCTCAGAGCGCCTTGATCAAGAGTCCAAAGCCGAGTTTCTCACGATGATGGAGCGCCAAGGGCAGCGCCTCCTGCGCCTCATAGAGGACATTCTCTTTGCGTCTCGCATTGAAGCGGGCGAAAGTCCTCTCAAGCTAGAGCGAGTCGACGTCTTATGGATAGTGTCCGAAGCTGTCGCGACCCTCGCAACACGCCCCGGAGCTGACCGTATAGTTTTGGACTTCCCCGACACAGGACTCGAAGCTTTGGCAGATCCAGGGGCGCTTCAGCAGGTCATCATCAATCTGTTAGACAATGCTTTGAAGTACGGAGGGGTAGATGGGCCTGTAGTGGTCACGGGAAACATTCTCGACGACAGATTTGTCCAGGTATCCGTGATCGACAGAGGACCAGGCATTGCCCCTGAAGACCAAGAACTGATTTTTGACAGGTTCCGTCAGATCGACGGTTCGAGAAAGCGCCGCTCGGTGGGAGTTGGATTGGGACTGTACATCGTAAGAAACTTAGTCGAAGGGCACGGGGGCAAAATCTGGGTTGAAAGCGAAGTAGGTCAGGGAAGTCGTTTTTACTTCACCCTACCCAGGCCGGAGCCGGAAGGCCATTAGAAATGCCGAAAATTAGAACGCTAGGCGAGGATCGATGCCCAAGGGAAAGCACAGGGTACTAATCGTCGACGACGAGCCAGACATTTTGTTGATGCTGAGAGTCAACTTTGAGACCGAGGGATACGACACCCTCCTCGCGTCAGATGGTGCAACTGCTCTCCGTCGTATCCAGGAAGACAATCCCGACGTAGTGCTTCTCGACATCATGATGCCGATTCTCGACGGGTGGGCGGTGCTCCAAGAGTGCGCGAAGCTGGCTGACGCACCTCGAATCATTGTCCTCTCAGCAAAAGCCGGAAGCGACGACATCGCCAGAGCCCAAAAATTAGGTGCGGCGGAGTATGTTACCAAGCCTTTCGACCCCGACCAGCTGATACGTATAGTGAATGATGTTTTAGAAAGGGAGTAGGCCGCGGAGAGAGTTCGCCGAAGACAGCCAGCGTGATTTTGCGCTGTTTTTTGCCGATCCAACTCGGCTGATTGCCGATTCCATGCTGTAATCTTTGGTCGGACAATCCTTTCAAGCATGGAAGGTTCCGGGGAGACGGGCACATCGAGTAAGGCTATAGCGTCTCAAGCTGTGATCGCCCCCCGCCTTCGCAAGGTGGGTTACATAGGCGTTCCGGCTTATCTTGTCGCGGTGGGAGCGGGCGGTGCCATTATGCGACGGCTCGGTATTCCCGCTGCAGCTCCGCTGCTCCTTGGAGCAGCCGGACCGCTGATGTGTGCAGCTTGGTTTTTTTCTCGGCTAGTTTCGGAGAGCCTCCATGGGCCCATCAGCAGATTCTGGGCTCACATGGGCCGGGGAAATTTCGCATTGGGCGGCGGATTCGTGGCGTGGGCATTGACGCTGCTCTCCGGTTACAGGCCATTAGGTATAGCATCGGTGCTACTCGCATTGTCAAGCGCACTTTGGTACTTTTCTGCCGTTTCCAGCCGTATCAGAGCGATAGAAGGCTCTGGTCTCGCTCCTCTCAATATCGCCAATTTGGCTGCTGTTGTCGGTGTTGTCGCCAGTTACTACTTCTACGGGCCGTTTTTGCTTCTTGTCCACAAGCGAGGATTGTCGCCTGCCGTCTTCGTAGCTATCGTGATCTTCTCTACCAGCGGCCTTTTATACCTTCTTCAAGTTCTATTCGGGCGTTATAGAGATCATGCTCGCCCACCAGACCAGATTTTTGCAACGGGTGGCGTGTCAGCAATGCTGCTTGCGATTGCTGACACTGCTTACCTACTTACCGAACGGCCAATGGAAAACGTAGCACTGGCCTTTGCCGCTCTCGTGGTTGTCTCACCTCTGGCGATCGCGCCACTGTTTGAAACCGGCAGGTCGCTTCGGACTAAAACACATCCTGCGGTCCAGCCCCCAACCTGGTTTCCAATAGGCTTGTCTGGGGCACTTTTGATTCCGCTGGCACTACACCTTCTTACAACTGCGTCTTATACCCAGCCGGCACGGGTAGCTAGCGTTCTCCTTGGAGCCGCCGTCGTCACCGCAGCCTCTATCGCAGCTCAAAGAGTGTTGATGCGGCAAACCGAGGCGCTTGCCGCTCGCCAGAGAGCTATCGAGAGTCTTTACGAGAAAGAGGCTGCAAAAGAGGCTGCGCTGCTCGACATACTGCAGCGAGTATCAGAAGGCTGGAGTATTGCGGATGTCGTCGAGGGCTCGCTTCGTGCGGTCGTACAAACGACCTCCGCCACGCGGGCACTGTTTGTAGTTCTCGACTTGGCTCGTAACAGGTCTAGGCTGCTAGGAGTAGTGGGCCTTAACGAAGAGGAGATCGAGGAACTCAAAGAAAAACTCGGGGACCCGTATTCATTGCAGCGAGCGTTGCGGGGAGGACGAACTCTCACAATGACGAAGGCGCTCATCCCTGGACTTAGCGACACTTCCGCGCGGTTCGGAGCAATCTCATTAGCGTCCACCGCTATATCGGGGTGGGAAGAGGGGGGCACCGCCATTCTCTGCGCCGACTGTACGGTACCTGGATCCCGGTTCACCGACGACGATATACGAATGATAGAGGGGATTTCCGACTACGTAAGCCTAGCGCTATCGCGAATGCGCCTCTTTAGAGAGCTCGCCGCTTCCGAGGAGCGATACAGAGTTCTAGTAGAAGAGTCGACCGACGGTGTGGTCGAACTCGACAAAGAAGGAAGGGTCCTCTTTTCCAACAAGGCGTTCGCGAAAATGATCGGCAAAGAGCCTGTACAGCTATTAGGGGAGAGTTTTTTCGAGCTTTTGGGAGTAACACGCTCTAAACCTCCAACAAAGGGCGAGGTCACTCGTACGACCGCTGCCGTCAAGTTCAACGCCGAAGAGGTCATCCTAGAGATCTACCAATCGACGAGACGTGACGGGAAGATCCAGGCACTCGTCCGGAACGTAACGGAACGCCACAACTATGCGCAGCGGCTTCGAAAGCTATATGAGGAACTAGCTGAAAAGGAGAGACTCAGAACTCAAGCCCTATCAAAGTTGATCCGAGCCGAAGAAGAGACACGGTCGAGAATCGCGGCTGACCTTCACGACGGACCTGTCCAGGAATTTTCAAGGCTTGCCATTTCTCTCGATATCGCCAAGCGTCACCTAGAAAAGGGAAACCTTCAAGAAGGGTTCCAGGTGCTAGCCGATGTCAGAAAGAGTCTCAGCGCAGAACTTCTGAGGCTCCGCTCCCTGATGACAGAGCTCAGGCCCCCGGTACTCGCAGAGCGTAACCTTGCAGAAGCTATCGCCGCGTACTGTCGAGCCTTCGAAAACGACACGGGAATCTTGGTAAAACTGGCAACCGAGGACGTGGATATCGAAAAGAGCCAAGAGATCGTTTTGTATCGAATTTTCCAGGAAGCCATGACCAACGTGAAAAAACACTCCTTCGCGAGGCATCTGCAGATTAGGCTAGAGCAATCCCCAGAAGGCGGTGTCGCGTTGTCGATCTCCGATGACGGGGTCGGCTTTGACCCGTCGATACTAGAAAGTGTTGTGGAAGACGGCCACATAGGCGTAGTCTCTATGGCGGAGCGAGCCGAACTGGCTGGAGGGAGCTGTCTGATTGAGAGCCGGCCGGGACAGGGGACGACGGTCCGCGTGACCATTGGCGGCGAGGTGAGGGAAAATGCCGGCTAAAGTCCTCGTGGTCGACGACAACGACGGCATACGCCATGCCCTAGTCGAACTGTTATCAACCCATCCAGATCTTGAAGTAGTAGGGGAGGCCGCTGACGGCGCGTCCGCCGTAAAGCTCGCCCAAGAGCTTTCTCCCGATGTCGTACTTATGGACGTCAAGATGCCCGGGATGGATGGCATTGAGGCAACACGTCGCATCCGGCAGATAGACCCCAATGTTCAAGTGGTAGCGCACACAGCCTACGAGGACGCAACGCTCGTCTCCGACATGGTCAAGGCCGGGGCCAAGAGCTACTTGCTAAAAGGTGCCGAGGCCGAAGCAATCACCAATGCGCTTACTTCCGTCCTGGATGGAAGAAGTGTGCTTGACGAGGCAACCACTCGTCCGGTTCTTGATGAAATTGAAGTCCTTTATCAAAAAGAGCAAGAGCGAACAAGAGAGCTCGAGGCCTTGGTGCGTCAGCTCCAGGAGTTGACGGTCACCGACTACCTAACCGGTCTCTACTCGCATCGTTTCTTTCACGACAGACTCGAAGAGGAACTAGCCCGAGCCCAGAGATACCGCAGACCTGTTTCGCTCATGATCATTGACCTCGACGATTTCAAGCTCGTCAACGAAAGATACGGATACTCGGTTGGTGACCAAGTGTTGAAGGAGCTTTCCTCCAGGATCCGATCAGAGTGTCGCTCTATCGATATTCCATGTCGCATTGGGGGAGAAGAAATAGCGATAATCCTTCCCGAGACGTATTCGACAGCTGCTGGCCACCTCGCCGAAAGGCTGCGCCTCAGGGTTTCCACGGAGTCCTTCGACGAAGCGGGCAATTTAACATGCTCTATCGGGGTGGCCGGATATCCCACAGATGCGGCGACCCGAGATGACCTTCTTACTCGTGCCAACATCGCTCTTGCACGAGCAAAGTCGCTCGGCAAGGACATGGTCGTCGTGTACAAACCTGCGTGGACAGACGATTTGCGCGACGACTCCGAGCGGGTCCGTCGTGAGTTTTTGTTGCGCTCGGTATTCGCGTTGGCTGCCGCGGTGGACGCCAGGGATCGATACACCGCTCAGCACTCGCAACGCTTGGCGGAGTACAGCCACCTCATCGCAGCGGAAATCGGGTTTTCCAAGGCGGAATTAGAGTCACTACGCATTTCCGCCCTTCTCCACGATGTAGGCAAGATCGGGATACGAGATGCCGTACTCTTGAAACCAGGGAGGCTGACAGACGACGAATTTGCCGAGATGAAGCTTCACCCAGAAATCGGCCACCGCATTCTGCAGGGAGCAGTCGACCGGCAGATCCTCGCCGTGGTCCGCCACCATCACGAACACTTCGACGGTACCGGCTATCCCGACGGACTAAAGGGAGATGAGATTCCGCTGGGAGCCCGCTGTCTACTGGTCGCTGACGCGTTCGATGCGATGACCAGTCATCGGGTGTACAGAAAAGCGCTCCCGATGGAGAGAGTGATCGACGAGTTGAAGCGACACTCGGGCACCCAGTTCGATCCCGAAATAGTAAGGGTCTTTTTAGAAATCCTGGAGGCCGGTAAGCTAGCTCCCTTTTACAAAGGCAACACGGAACTCAGTATCGAGGAGATCGCTTGAAGCATCCCCTCCCAAGAGAGGTCTTGCGCGGTTTCGTTGGAAAGTTTTTCCTCATTTGAAGAATGACACTGATAACCATGTCATCTTCGAACACGACGGGCAGCGCATGAAGTGATCGTAACTCCTGAAGGGAACCCAAAAAGATACCGGCAATCTTGCAAGCACCAGCTCTAGCCAGGAAATCCTGGAGGATCGGCCGCAGGAGCTGCACTCAACAAGAACCGTCCCAATTCGACGCCGGTCGAGACAAAAGAGGGCTCCCCGGCCTGCTTCGATAGCATCGGCCACTGCTGCACCAGAGATTCTTCGGGCCGCACCCGCGTCGGCGACAGAGAAGAGAGCCTCCTTTCCAGACGGATTGAAAGGTCGCCTCTTTGACCTCCTAGCTCTCCACTCGGGAATTCTTGGGAAGGATCCTGTATCGGCGGTGGGGCTCGTTTCGGCAGCGACCTCCCGACCGGATCTTTTCGATTTATCCGCCTCCACCATGCCTCCCTGTCGCCCTGAGTTCTTTTGCAATCTCTATGTAGGCCTCTGCACCGGGAACCGAAGGCGCATACTCGAAAATAGAACTACCCATTGCGGGAGCTTCCGCAAATCGGATGCTTTTTCTCACAGGCTCCCCTATCAAGGGAAGGTTGTACTTAGTAGTGATCTCTTCTATGACGACCCTTCCCAGGTTGGGGCGGGGATCATACATCGTAGCGAGGAAACCCCTCACTCTGAGACTAGAGTTTGTGTACCGGCGGACGTCGTCAATGGTTTCGAGTAACTGCCCTACGCCTCTCATACCTAGGGTTTCGCACTGCACCGGAATTACCACTTCGTCCGAGGCCGTGAGGCCACAGATAGTGAGAATTCCTAGCGAAGGAGGGCAGTCGATGAGGATCCAATCGTACTCATCCAGAAGACCCGAAATGGCCCTCGACAGCGCGAACTCGCGTCCCGTCTTTCCAGTTAGAACGACCTCTGCACCGGCTAGGTCGATGTTGGAAGGTATTAGATCCAGAACGGTGCCACTTCGTCCCAGGTGCTGAAGGGCATCCTTGGCAACGGCGTTCTGCAAAATCACATCGTGCAATGACGGCTCGAGGGCGTCGGGTTCGAGACCGCAGCTGAACGTTAGGCACCCCTGCGGATCCAGATCCACAAGAAGGACTCGATCGCCGAAGCTCGCCAGTGCGGATCCGATAGCCTGAGCAGAAGTGGTCTTGCCGACCCCACCTTTTTGGTTTGCAAACGCAATCGTGGTAGCCATATCCACGATCTTACAGGCTCAAGCATGTCATGGTGGCTGGGGGCGGAATCGAACCGCCGACCCTCGGTTTTTCAGACCGATGCTCTTCCAACTGAGCTACCCAGCCGACCAGCGGGGACGACGGGATTTGAACCCGCGGCCTCCGGCTTGACAGGCCGGCGTGCACTCCAAGCTGCACCACGCCCCCGGGTGCCCCCAGGGGAATTCGAATCCCCGTTACCGCCTTGAAAGGGCGGCGTCCTAGGCCGCTAGACGATGGGGGCAGGAGAGATGGACAAGCGAGCATAGCACGGGCTTTGTCTTCGCTGTTCTGGCGTTATCGACGGTACACCTTGGTCGTTGCAACTGTATCGGTGAGATGCCCGGTTCTAACTCAAAACTCGGAAAGGACAGCGGTTCTCAACACGGGCACCTTATAACAGATCCTACGACCGAGCTCGTCTTCGTCGACAACCCTATTCTTCAGCTTGCACTCTCCTCCGGCGATACGGACCTTCTACCCAGAAGGTAAAACAGGATCATAAGCACGATCCAGATGGGCACTAGAATCAACCACCATGCTACGTAAGCTACAGGCTTGGCCCACACAGGGGGTGTCGCAGGGCATGGGCAAGTAGGTGACGGAGCGGGCGTCGTCGGCAGTCGGGGGGAAGTTGTCGGTGAGGGACCAGCTACCGTAGGGGAAGGTGACGGGGTAGGAGACTCCGACGGGGAAGGGCTCGGAGATGGGGTTTCCTGTGCCACAGCCGGGCCAGGAGTGGGCAGAGCGAAACTTGGAGCAGGCTTTGGGGGAGGCGGGGTTGGTGTGTAGGGGGCCTGTGCCGTGGCCATACTGCTACCGAGTGTCGATAAAACTGCCCCAAAAAAGAACGCTCCGAGCCAAGCACGCGCAAGCTTCTTGGCGAATGCCTGCTCGGAAGTTGCTTTTTTCACCTTTCCTCCCGATGCACATTCCGGATGGCGAAATCGAAAACCTATCAACACAGGGGATACGCAATTATATGTGCTTCAGTGTCGATCGGCGTTGGGTTGTGATGACAAAAGTGAAAAATTTACGAGCCCTCAAAATTCGAGTTTTCCACGTTCACGTAGGCCGGCCCTCGGAGCCGCTACCCCCGAGCTGAGCAGAGTCTCTTGATTGTCTGTCTTTTAGAAGTTGAGCCATCTTTTCAAAGTCAACCGAAATAAACAGGCCCTCTGCCTCAGCCGTCACCTCGTCTTTGGCCTTGCAATGTCCAACAGTGAAAATTTTTCTTCCCTCGATCTTTTCCACCCATCCCTCGAAAACCAGATCGGTGTTGAGCGGCGTCGGTCGTCGGTATCTGATCTGGAGCGTGCCGGTCATTCCAGGTTTTCCAGATAAGGACTGAGCAAAACCCAAAACCTCGTCGAAAGCGGCAGCCAGAATCCCGCCGTGTACGCATCCTGGGGGGCCCTCGTAGGCGTATCCATAGCGAACCCTGCCTACCACTTTGCTACGCAGGCCACCTGTTGCGAAATCAAACGGCCCAATTCCGTCTCCGCCTTCGCCTTCCCCATCCTTTCCAGAAAACTCTTCATCTCGATTCACTAGCTCAATGGCGATCGGGGGAGCAAGGGGGTTGGCTAACCCAATGATAGGGCTGTGATCAAAGAATGCGGATGGAGACCCCGCGTTGGCCGCCTCTGCGAACCCTTCGTACCAGCGTCGCTGACGCATGCCCTCCAATCGATCTGCGAACGCTGCTGCTGCATCCGCTGCTCTTTCTAGCTCATCTGCTGGAGCATCTACAATCACGAGCTTTTCAATAACTCTTCTCATCTCGGATGCGAGGCGGCGCGCTGCGTCGCGCCTCCGCTGAAACGAGTCAGCACCCACTTCCTCGCGCACAGCTCCCTCCTCAGCCGGTCAAGGTCCATCCTCTCCAGACTCCGGTTTCCACCGGCCTATACTTCGCGGACCCGATGCTTTTTGTAAGAGGACATCGATGAAATCTGTCCTAGGGTCAATAAAAGTCATCTGACATTCTGTACAATTCTTTCGTGCCGGGGAACTGCACCGACGATTTGTCAGTAAGCGTACAGATTTTCACCCGATCAATTCGATCGGGTGTGCGTCCGAAGGGTCGACAACTATAAGCAGGTCGAAAAGAAAGAATGAAGCTCGTTCCAACTCGTCGTACCGACTATGGCATACGGGCACTGCTTTACCTCGCTCATCGGTATCCCGAGTTAGGCAAGGCCGCTGAGATTGGTGCTGAGATGGATATCCCCGTAGGTTTCCTTCATCAAGTGCTCCAAGAACTGCAACGCTCTAGACTGGTGAGCTCTAGACCGGGAAGAGGCGGTGGCTACGCACTTTCCAAGCCCCCCGAAGCCATTACCATTAGAAGCATAATCGAAGCGCTAGAAGGCCCACTCGAGACACAGGAATGCGCTCTGAGAGGAGGTCCGTGCCATTGGATCAATGTCTGCGCTCTCCACTGGGTGTGGTCCGGCGCCCAGCACGCTTTCATCAAGGCACTGGACTCAGCCACCCTCGCACAGGTAGCAGACGATGACCGAGCATTACTGAACAGGAAAAAAACGGCGCCTCCGGACAGCCATCGGAAAGCCCAATCCCAGAAGAGACCCCATTCCAACAATCGTACACAAGCTGAGACGCCGCGGCGGGATCCTCGCTGACGCTATCCTCGGTCCACTTGTAAAGACTGCTACCGCTTTTCTCAGCTTGTCTCAGCTAGTGAAAGGGTGGTATGGCTCGAGTAGCTCTACCTCGACTGGTGACGCCTCTTCTTTGAACCTACGGCCGTCCTCGGCCTTACCTACGCCCTCCACAAACCCATAATGCATCGGCACCGCAATCTGGGGTTTTATAACTTTCACAAGCCCCGAAGCTTCGCTCACATCCATGCAGTAAGTTCCGCCGATCGGCACAAAAGCCACATGACACGAGAGCTTTTCGAGCTCCGGTAAGTGGTCTGTGTCACCAGCGTGGTAGTAAGTGTACCCGTCGAGCTCGAGGAGATATCCCACCCAGTTGTTGGCTTTCGGATGGTAGTCCAAACGTCCCTCCACAACGTTGTAAGCAGGGACCGCCTCGTAGGTTATTCCTGCAGCCTCCCCTTTATCCCCGGGAGCTATCGGAATTACCCTCCCCGACAACTCCCGGGCAACGTCCCGTGGGGCGACGATAACCGTACTCGACCGCTGCACCTTCTCGATGTCTTTTCTGGAAAAGTGGTCGAAGTGTGCATGCGTGATGAATATCGCGTCCGCTTCGGCATCGCCCTCCGGTATATCCCATGGATCGATATAGATGGTCTTTCCGGCGCCTTGCCACTTGTAGGAGGATTGTTTGTACCACCTGAACTTTTCGAGCATTCCCTCACCTCCTACTCTCGGTAATTTCTCCCATCTCGCCGATCGGGTCGTTTGGCCTTTGAACTTTGCGCGTTCCTCACTCGCCTGCAACTCTTCCGCCGGGCTAAGCGGCGTCAGTGTACCCAGCAACTGGATGTCGCGCACCCATCAGCACAGGCTAGGCGAATACGTCAATATCCTACAGAACCACAAAAGCACAAACATGACCCTGCGCATAGTCGACAGTTATGAGGTGGACTGGCTTATTTAGCCATACAAAGAGCATCCCCGCCGTTTGCCGATACCGAAACAAACTGGAAAGAGAGCACTAAGGAGAGAGCGATGGCGAACCTAGGCACCTTTGACGAAGGCAGCGTGCTCTACGAGCACAGGGGTCCGATCACGGTCATCACTATTTCTAGACCCGAGGTGCGAAACGCTGTCGATGAACCTACTGCTGCAGCGCTTTTCCGAGCCTTCGAGCTGTTTGAGGATGACGATGACGCTCGAGTGGCAGTACTCACAGGTGCCGGGGAGACGTTTTGTGCCGGTGCCGATCTTCGTGCACTGAGTCAGGGAAGGGAGAACCGAGTTCGAGACGATGGCCCTGGTCCAATGGGGCCTACCAGAATGGTCCTGGCCAAGCCAGTAATAGCGGCAGTCGAAGGCTACGCTGTTGCCGGAGGAATGGAGCTCGCTCTGTGGTGCGATCTACGAGTCGCGGCCCGCAACGCAGTGTTTGGGGTCTTCAATCGGCGTTGGGGCGTGCCCCTTGTCGATGGTGGGACTTTTAGGCTCCCTCGGATCGTAGGGATGGGAAGAGCTATGGAGCTGATATTGACCGGACGCCCGATGAGCGCCGAAGAGGCCTACCAAGCCGGGCTAGTGAACGCTGTCACTGAACCGGGACAGGCGCTCGACGCAGCAGTGCAATTGGCAACCCGGATCGCCCGCTTCCCTCAGACTACTCTCAACTGCGATCGCCTGGCAGCTTACGAAGCCAGCATGCTCCCAACTGAAGATGCCATAAGAGTCGAGTCCCGATGGGGAATGAAGGCGCTTGCCTCTGGTGAGGCCCTAGAGGGGGCCCGCCGATTCGCCCGAGGAGCCGGACGCCACGGCAATTTTGAAGATATCTAAGTTGTGACAAGTTGTGAGTCTTAGAGTATCCCCCCTCCCCCGATATCCAGACTCGCCTCCGAAGCTGAAAACGTCAACGCTTACTATGTATGGCCCGTCCTTGACTGATTTCTCCGGAATCTGTGGGCCGCGAAGGATTCGAACCTTCGACCACCGGATTAAAAGTCCGTTGCTCTACCAGGCTGAGCTAGCGGCCCTCGTCAACACGATACTCAAACCGATAGGCTCATCCAATCTCACTAATCTAAAGATCACTTTAGGTTTGTGCCCTGGCTAAAGGGCGCCGCGTAATAGTAGCGGGGGTATCTTTGTAATGAGCGTGACGGACAAAGAGCAAGCCATCTCCCCGGAGGAAGTGCGTCGGGTAGCCAGACTAGCGCGCCTTCGGCTAACCGACGAAGAGGTGGTCGCGTTCTCCGCCCAGCTTTCTCAAATCCTCAAGCACGCTTCGAAAATCAAAGAACTGGATACCTCCGGAATTCCCCCTACTTCACACCCCATCCGCCTGGCCAACGTGTGGAGGGAAGACGTCCCCCATACTTGTCTTTCGCCCGAGGTAGCCCTATCACAGGCACCCCACGTAGAAAACGGTATGTTCTCTGTGCCCCGAATCCTAGAGGCCGAGGAGTAAGTGAGATGGCCCCACCTCTCGAGATAAGCTCCCTCGGCGCACAAGGACTGGCGCGAGCAGTCTCTTCGGGTGAGATCTCGGCTGTGGAAATCGCTGAGGCGTATCTCGGCTGGATCGCGGAGAGTGATCATCGGATATCGGCTTTCTTGAAAGTTACCCCTGATTGGGCCTTAGAGAGGGCAAGACAAGTCGATGCTTCGAGGATTTCGGGCCAGAACCCGGGCACGCTCGCAGGAGTTCCGGTTTCAATCAAAGATGTTCTTTGCACCGAGGGAGTCGAGACCACCTGCGCATCAAAGATCCTAAAGGGCTGGATTCCTCCTTACACGGCAACCGCCGTCCAAAGGGTCATAGACAGCGGTGCGGTTCCGGTGGGAAAGACAAACATGGACGAGTTCGCGATGGGATCGTCCACAGAAAACTCTGCCTTTGGCCCAACCAAAAATCCCTGGGACACTTCCCGAGTTCCAGGGGGATCGTCGGGGGGTTCCGCGGCATCAGTGGCAGCATTGCAAGCCGCTGTTTCTTTGGGGTCGGACACCGGGGGCTCCATACGGCAGCCTGCTGCATTCTGTGGAATCGTAGGACTCAAGCCCACGTATGGGCGGGTCAGCCGGTATGGACTAGTTGCCTTTGCTAGCTCCCTAGACCAAGTAGGACCATTTGGAAGAAGCGTTCGCGACGCAGCCCTCGTCTACGACTGCATCGCTGGATACGATCCAAAGGACTCTACCTCTATTCCACCCGAAGCAGTAGGACCTGACGACGAGCCCGCGATCGCTGCAATTGAGAAGATGCGCTCTGCTGGGTCGAGGCCTTTGAGCGGATTGTCAATCGGATTGGTCAAGGAGCTGATGAATTCGGCAGTTGCAGCCGATGTCGAGGATGCGGCGCGTAGAGCGTGCGATCTTCTCTCCGAGCTTGGCGCGCACGTAGAAGAGGTGTCCCTTCCCTCATTCCAGTATGCCCTTTCGGCGTACTATCTGATCGCTCCCGCTGAAGCGTCCTCCAATCTCGCGCGCTACGACGGGGTACGCTACGGTCTCCGAGTGGACGCCGACGACGCGACATCCATGATGGCCCTCACTAGGAGTATGGGGTTCGGTCCGGAGGTGAAGCGACGGATCATGTTAGGCACGTATGCCTTGTCGGCGGGGTACTACGAAGCCTTTTACGGTACCGCGCTCAAGGTTCGGACCCTCGTGTCGCGAGATTTTCGCCATGCCTTCGACCGCTTTAATTTTCTGGCCTCTCCCACCTCTCCGACGACAGCCTTCCGCATGGGCGAGCGCCTCGAAGATCCCCTTTCTATGTACCTTTCGGATTTATGTACCATTCCGGCTAATTTAGCGGGAATTCCGGCGATTTCGCTTCCAGTAGGCCTAGACTCGACCAACCTTCCCATAGGTTTCCAGTTGATGGCTCCTATCCTTCATGAGTCTCGTCTTCTCGCTGTTGCTGATGCCCTGGAGGCCGCCTGCGATTTCGACCCAACCCCTCCCCTTGCAGCCCAGTCCGGCTCGCAGTAACTGGGTCACTGAGAAGGTGTCTGTGCGATGGGCAAGAGCGGACAGTATGGAGCGAAGGACTCACCGCCTATGAATCCTGAAAGTTTGCAAGGCGATGCGCAGTCTGGATCAGGCTCTGCAAAACTCGAAGAGCTGCTGGACTCTCATGGACTAGAGCTGACTATCGGCGTCGAGGTGCATGTCGAGCTGTCTACTGCCACCAAGATGTTCTGCGCTTGTCCCAATGTCTTTGGTGGCGAGCCAAACACCAGAATTTGCCCGGTCTGTCTCGGTTTGCCTGGGTCGCTACCCGTTCTCAACAGAAAAGCTGTAGAACTCGCCATACGAGTCGGGATCGCTCTTCATAGCGAGATTGCCGAGGTATGCCTGTTCCACCGAAAAAACTACTTCTATCCGGATATGCCCAAAAACTATCAGATCTCACAGTATGACGAACCCCTGTGTCGCGGAGGTTACCTCGATGTTCCCCTTCCGGATGGAACGTCAAAGAGAGTAGGTATCGTCCGAGCTCACCTCGAAGAAGACACTGGCAAATCGGTACATCTCGGGGAAACTGGTCGAATTCACGAAGCTGCGCGCTCTTTGGAGGATTACAACCGGGCTGGTGTACCTCTTCTCGAGATCGTGTCGGCGCCGGATATAGCAAGTCCTTTGCAGGCCCGCGCCTACGTTGCCGAGCTGAGACAGATCCTTCTGGCCACAGGGGTATCGGACGTCAAAATGGAGGAGGGATCGCTTCGATGTGACGCCAACATTTCGGTGACACGCAAGGGCTCCGGTCAGTTGGGAACCAAAATCGAGATCAAAAACATGAACTCCTTGCGGTCACTGCAGAAAGCCTTGGAATTCGAGGGAGTGCGTCAGGCCATAGCTGTCGCTTCTGGAGAATCTCTAGTCCAGGAGACACGGCACTGGAACGAGAGAGACGGTAAAACTCACCCAATGCGCTCCAAAGAGGAGGCAGAAGACTACCGGTATTTCCCCGAACCCGACCTGGTACCTTTATCTCCTGAAAAGCAATGGGTCGCCGACATCGAAGCCTCGATGCCAGAGTTACCCGAGCCCAAGCGCAAACGGCTAGTGGAGAGCTATGCAATAGAGCGCCGTCTGGCGGAGATCTTGGTGGCGAACCGAGGACTCGACGATCTATTCGAGGCAGCAGTTCATCACGGAGCTCCCCCAAAACAGGTGGCAAACTGGATCACCGGAGAAGTGCTCGCTCGTATAAACGAGTCGGGAGGAGACTCCAATCAACCTCCAGTGACAGGTCGCCAACTTGCAGGCCTCCTACGCCTTATTGAAGAGGGGAGGCTATCTACTCAACTCGCACGCCAGGCTTTGGACGCCGTAATCGACACCGGAAAGGACCCCGAAGACATCGTAGAGGATCTCGGTCTAGCCCAGGTTTCCGACGAAACGCACTTAGCGCAAATCGTCGCCAAGGTAATCGCTGCCAACCCAGAGCCAGTCGCTCGGTACAAAGCCGGCGAGGAAAAGCTTCTCGGCTACTTCGTGGGCCGGGTCATGCAAGAGACCAGGGGGAAAGCAAATCCTAGACTGGTCAACGAGCTTTTGAAAAAAGCGCTGTCTCAGCAGTCTTGAACCGCGTCTCCCTCACCCTCTGCGCCGTATCTGTTGCAATATCCCAAATAACATCGGGATGCATCCGCTCTAGCGAGCCTTTGGCCGCGAGGAACAGCCTCCCGGGCAGGATCGAGGTTCATGCGCTTCAAGTCGATGATCCGTATAACCCCAAAAATCCCTTCAATACTCCAGCAGCGGGCAGTCGCTTTGTCGCCGCGCACATAGTGGTGAGAAATGTCTCCGAACAGACGGTGACCATAGAGCCAACCGAGAGCTTTGAATTAGTGGGTCGCCTGGGGATCTCCTACCAGGTGGCAGTCTTGGTCGAAGAACCATCAGATCTCTCGTTCGGCGGTTCCAGCCTGGGTGTGATTCCCCCAGGAGCCTCGATAGAGGGATTCCTCCCGTTCCAAATGCCGCTGAGTGACGAGCCCGCACGCTTGCGCCTGATAAGTAGAGATTCTTATCGCGACATCGAACTTCCACCGCCAGCAGCGACCTCCACTCCCGCAGCCAGAGACAGGAGTCCTGCTCCGAATAACTAGGGGTAAGATAGGGTTCCGATTCCAGGCTGTAGATCCCGCCCTTTGGAGGGTACAGCGCGAATAGATCTGCTAATTGGACAATCCGTAAGCGGAGGATGCCAGAAGATGCCTGCACAGCAAAGAAAGAAGCACCCCAGTTTGGAGGTGACCCAAGGGCCTCACCGTGCTCCCCACCGCGCTATGCTCCGGGCGGTCGGGCTCAAAGACGACGACTTCGACAAGGTGATGATCGGGGTGGCCTCATCCTGGAACGAAGTCACCCCGTGCAACCTTGAACTAGACAAGCTGGAGCTAGCAGCAAAAGAGGGGGTGGCCGAGGCCGGTGGCATCGCTCTTCGCTTCAACACTATTGCGGTTAGCGATGCTATAGCGATGGGCCACTCGGGAATGCACGCCTCGCTCGTTTCCCGGGAGATAATCGCCGACTCGGTCGAGGTTGTATCTGTTGCTGAGAAGTTTGATGGTCTTGTAACGCTGGCTGGATGCGACAAAAGCCTTCCGGGAATGCTTATGGCGGCTGCCCGCTTGGACATTCCCTCGGTGTTCGTGTATGGCGGCACTATCATGCCAGGCAAGTACAAAGGCCAAACCGTCACTATCCAAGACGTGTTCGAGGCCGTGGGAAAACACTCGGCCGGAGAACTCTCCGACGAGGACCTTTACAAGCTAGAGTGCAGCGCTTGCCCTGGGGGTGGATCGTGCGGCGGCATGTTTACAGCTAACACCATGGCTGCGGCCTCGGAGGCGCTAGGAATGGCCCCACCAGGAAGCGCATCGCCGCCCGCGGTAGACCATCGGCGACTCGACTTTGGCCGACTAGCGGGAGAGCTGGCTGTGCGAGCGGTCGAATCCGAGTTATACCCCTCTAAAATCCTGACAAAGAGAGCTTTCGAGAACGCTATAGCCACAGTGCTGGCCTTGGGTGGGTCCACCAATGCAGTGCTGCATCTTTTGGCCATCGCCCGAGAGGCCAGAGTAGACCTTCGCATCGACGACTTCGATCGAATCGGGCGAAGGACCCCGGTAATTGCCGACCTCAAGCCCGCCGGTAGATATGTCATGTACGACTTGGACCTTGCAGGCGGGATTCCTGCGATCATGAGGCAATTGCTCGAGGCAGGCCTGCTACACGGGGATGCACTCACTATCACTGGAAAGACGCTCGAAGAGAACCTGGAGAAGATCACCGTAGATCGCAGCAGCGACGTCATCCGCGCGGTCTCGGATCCTATACAGAAGACAGGAGGAATGGCGATTCTACGAGGCAATCTCGCTCCGGAGGGATGCGTTGCCAAGGTTGTGGGACACGAGAACTTTATGTTCAAAGGCCCAGCACGGGTCTTCGACGGAGAAGAACTCGCATTCGACGCCGTGACCAAGGGAATCATTCGGCCAGGAGATGCCATTGTGATACGAAACGAGGGCCCAAGAGGCGGACCCGGCATGCGTGAGATGCTTGCGGTTACCGCTGCCATCCAGGGTGCGGGCCTGGGGGATCGCGTCGCACTGCTTACAGACGGAAGGTTCTCCGGCGCAACCCACGGGATGATGATCGCTCATATCGCGCCCGAGTCATCCGTGGGGGGACCGATAGCAGGTGTTAGAGACGGCGACACGATCGTGATCGATGTACCTCAGCGTCGCCTAGATATCGAGCTAGACGAAGAGACATTGGCCAAGCGGATAGCCGAGTACGAGCCTCCACCACCAAAGTTTCCAACTGGAGCAATGGCAAAATACGCATCAATGGTCTCGTCGGCCTCGGACGGAGCTGTGTGCCTGCCTAAGCTGACTTGAGGCGAGTACTCCCGGTTTCCTTCTCGATAGACCCATCCCCGCGGCGGGATTGGGTCACGTTAGCGACAATGGTACTTGCTATGAGCGCCTTAGTTCTCGCATACCCAGCCTGCAGCTCCAACCCCACCGCTGAAAACAAAACAGAGACGCCGCGCCCTACGACCACAGCGGTACTCACTACGGACGTGCTGCGCTTGGCAGAAAGCCCCCGACTCGGTACTGGTCCGGAGGTCACGATGACCGTTGACTCCGATATGGCGCTGGCCCTGGAGGAACCGCAGCCCACCCAGTCGAGATGGGTGCTGCTTTATACCCCGCCGTTTCTTTCCTCGGTTTCCGCCAACTTTCTTCCCCAAGGCGACGAATTCGACCCTCGCCCTCGCTCGGTATTTGTGTTCTCCCCGATCAAAAGTGGACGAGGTGAGGTGGAGTTCGCACGGCTTCCTCTGGAGTCAAACAAGGACCCTCTTCCAACGGTTAGGGTGACAATTTCCGCAAGCTGAGGGTTGGATATTACCAGTGCGTATTGCAGGTGTACTTTCCCTTGGGGCTAGGTCTGTCCTCAAAGGTAGAGCTTCGCCCTAGACCGGCACGAAGGGGGCCAAGGTATGACTACGAAGGAGCTGTATATTCCGACGAACGGGATCCGCTTGTACGCTGTCGAAGCGGGAGAGGGACCTCTAGTCTTGCTGCTTCACGGTTTCCCAGAATTCTGGTGGAGCTGGCACCACCAACTCGAGAAGATAGCCGAAGCGGGCTTTAAAGCAGTCGCAATAGACTTGCCAGGCTATGGTCGATCAGACAAGCCGGATACCAGGTACGACATTGTATTTCTCTCGGAGTGCATAGCTGGTATCCCTCGCCATTTCAGACGACGACAAATGGCCATAGCGGGCCACGATTGGGGTGGAATCATTGTGTGGACGTTCGCCAGATTTCATCCTGAGTCGGTGGCAGCGGTAATAGGCGTAAACACGCCGGACTTTCCCCGGCCTTCGGCCCCTCCCGTCCAGATCCTCCGAAGAATCAATCCTCATCAGCCTTCCTATATCGTCCAATTTCAGACACCTGGCGCCGCAGAGTACTTCATCGAGCAGGATATAGAGGCGTTCTTCCGCCTAATGTTCCTGGGTCCTGTGACCTGGCGTCGCGAGGTGTTTACGGACGAGGTGATAGAGATCTACTGTGAACAGTTCCGCCCCTACGGTTCTCTGTCCCCTCCGCTCGACTACTACCGCAATCTCGACCGAAACTGGGAGTTGACGCAAGCGCTAGCGGGGAGGAAAATTACCGCTCCCGCTCTAATGATCATGGCCCAGAACGATCCCGTACTCACTCCGGCTATGGCTGAGGGAATGGAAGAGCGCGTCCCCAATTTGAAAAAGGTCCTCATCGAAGAGTGCGGACACTGGACACAGCTGGAACAACCCGTAAAAACTGGACAGGCGATGGTCGAGTTTCTCCGCTCCATTCCTGGATGGGACTAGGACTACCTAGCTAAATCGGACCTACAAAACGCAGGTTGTACGGGCTTGGAACTCGCTTACTATATCGAGATCGTCGCTGTAGATAGCGTCTACGCCAAGATGGCAGACCCTTTCCAAATCTTTCCTATCGTTCACATCCCACGCGAAAACTTGTAGTCCGAGACCGTGAGCTTTGTCGACTAGGCGCTGTGTCCATGCAGAGTGGTGAGCGTTGAACGCATCGAGTCCTGCCGACGCCGCTTTGGTAATTCGTTTCTCCAGTAACCAGCCTGGCCTGTGAAACGGTGTCGAGTCAACCAGCTTGACAGCAGGATTTTTCTTACGCCATGCCATCAGATACGAGTAGACAAAAGAACACAGCCACAATCGAGAGACAGCCGTTTCCCCACTCGATGAAGCCGCGTCGATAGCGAGTTCCCCAGCCCTACGTGTAAGCGAATCTAGCGAAACCTCCACGCTGTCACCGATACGCTCGTAAAAATCGTCGATAGTAGGAATGTAGTCGGGAAGTTTCGAGTATCGGGTTGAACGTATCGGACGCGGAACGAAGCGACCTTTTATAGACATGTCATGGTGTATTACACACACGCCGTCTCTTGTCACCCGGATGTCGGCTTCGATTCCACGAGCTCCGCGATTGACGGCTCGCTCGAATGCATCTAGGGTGTTTTCGATCACCGTTCTGCCGTCGTTAGTCCAGTGAATCCCGCCCCTATGCGCAAAGGCCAAGCCTCGTTTCTCGGTCAGGCTGCTTTCGTCAGGAACCCCAGAGGCTGCGTCGTTCAAGCGGAAATGTTTCCCTGAATGTCGCCGTTATGCGTCTTAGGCTCGGTAAGCATTCTTCACACTGCATAACATGATAGGACTTCAACATGAGATGTCACGACACCCACAACGCTGAGGCGTCCGATTTGAACCCCAGCGCTGCTCACCGGGTTGTAGCAACAGTTAGCACTCCTGTTTCTAAACCATCCTCAGCGGCGACTGCTTACACCTGCCCCATGCACCCAGAGGTCATACGGGACGGGCCCGGAGATTGCCCGACCTGCGGCATGGCACTCGAGCCCCAAACTGTCACGACGTCCGAGCCTCAGTCCAATCCAGAGCTTCTCGATATGTCGAGGCGCTTCTTCGTGTCAGCGGCAATCAGCATTCCCCTGGTAGTCCTTACTATGGGTCGGCTCTTGGCCAAAGGACTGTTTTCCGATCTCCTCTCGCACAGGGCTCAGGCCTACCTCGAGCTTGTGCTGGCTACACCCGTATGCACTTGGGCTGCTTGGCCGTTTTATGTGCGAGCCATGGCTTCTATCAGAAACCGCAACCTCAATATGTTCACGCTCATAGGGCTGGGGGTTAGCGTTGCATTCGCCTACAGCGTTGTCGCCACCCTCATACCGGGCGTATTTCCGGCATCTTTCCGAATAAACGGAGAGGTGGCAACGTATTTCGAGGCTGCTGCGGTTATCACCACTCTTGTTCTGCTGGGCCAGGTCCTCGAACTCAGGGCTCGCCAAAGAACGGGACAGGCGATCAGGGAACTCCTCGGAATGCAAGCCAAGACCGCACGAAGAATTGAAGCGGAAGGGGCCGAAATCGACGTCCCAATAGAAGTTGTGCAAGCCGGGGACATACTGAGGGTCAGGCCCGGCGAGAAGATTCCCGTCGATGGAGTAGTCGTCGAGGGCGCCAGCTCTGTGGACGAGTCCATGGTCACAGGAGAGCCGATACCCGTAGAGAAGAACCCTGGAGACAGGGTAATCGGCTCTACGGTCAATGGAACCGGTACATTGCTGATCCGCGCAGAGAAGGTGGGATCGGAAACACTCCTGGCGAGGATAGTCGCCATGGTAGCGGACGCCCAGCGGAGCAAAGCCCCGATACAAAAGATGGCAGACGCTGTAAGCGGATACTTCGTGCCCACGGTAGTCGCAATTGCCGCGGTGACGTTCGTGGTGTGGGCACTCGTTGGACCGCAGCCTCGGATGGCCTATGCGCTCGTCAACGCGGTAGCGGTTCTCATCATCGCTTGCCCTTGTGCCCTGGGGTTGGCAACCCCTATGTCGATCATGGTGGCTATGGGGATTGGTGCAAGGATGGGAATCCTGTTCCGAAATGCCGAGGCAATCGAGGTTATGCGCCGAGTCGACACCGTTGTAGTGGACAAGACTGGAACCTTGACAGAGGGCAAACCCCGCCTGGTCGACGCGATTCCCCGCAGGGATGTAGATGATTCGCATCTCGTGGCAGTCGCTGCGTCCTTGGAGAAGGGGAGCGAGCACTCATTGGCAGAAGCGATCGTACTTTGGGCAAAGATGAAGGGCATTGACTTGCCCAAGGCAGAAAGGTTCGAGTCTAGACCTGGCAAAGGAGTGGTGGGAATCGTCGATGGAGAACGAGTCGCTCTCGGTAATCGGGCGCTAATGGACGAGCTCGGCGTAGACGTGCGAGATCTCGCAGAGCCAGCCGAGGCTTTGAGCAAAGAGGGGCACACGGTGGTTTTCGTAGCATCGGGTGCTGAAGCTATCGGGTTGCTCGGCGTCGAAGACCCCATCAAAACGTCTACGCCCGAGGCTTTGAGGGCGCTGCACAACAACGGAATTCGGGTCGTAATGCTTACAGGAGACAACCGCACCACTGCAGAAGCCGTGGCAGCAAAACTCGGCATAGACGAGGTTTTCGCCGAGGTCCTTCCAGATCAAAAAGCGGAAATCATCAGAAAACTACAAGCCGAGGGGAGAGTTGTCGCTATGGCAGGAGACGGCGTAAACGACGCACCTGCGCTCGCTCAGGCAGATGTCGGAATTGCTATGGGCACCGGCACCGACGTTGCAATGGAAACCGGAAGTGTTACCTTGGTCAAGGGTGACCTAAGAGGGATAGTGCGTGCTCGCCTCTTGAGCAAGCACACAATGCGAAACATAAAGCAGAATCTTTTCTGGGCCTTTCTCTACAACGTGCTTGGGGTTCCCGTAGCTGCCGGAGTCCTCTACCCCTTCACCGGAGTCTTACTGAGTCCCGTAATTGCCGCCGCGGCAATGAGTTTCAGCTCAGTGTCTGTAATCGCAAATTCGCTGAGGCTGCGGCGGGTGGCAATCTAGGGTTTGTAAATTCGCCACGCCGCGTCAGAAAAAATCTCAGTACTCTTATAGAGGCCTATAGAGGCCGCGGGCGTCTCAGTTGGAAGGCGCCTCATGACAGAGAGATGTCCGATGCTTCCTCAGGAGCCTAAATGAAGATCACCGGGGCCGAGGCACTCATCAAATCGCTCGAGCAAGTTGGTGTGGAAGTCATATTTGGACTGCCTGGCGGCGCGATCCTTCCCGTATACGACCCCCTGATCGAGTCGAGTATACGACACATACTGGTGCGTCACGAGCAGGGCGCTGGGCATGCAGCCGAAGGATATGCTTGGGCCACCGGAAAACCCGGTGTCGCAATGGTCACGAGCGGCCCCGGCGCTACGAACATCGTTACGCCTCTCGCCGACGCTTACATGGATTCGGTCCCAATAGTTGTTATCACCGGACAGGTGCCATCCAGAGTTATCGGATCCGATGCTTTCCAGGAGTGCGACACTACTGGCATCACGATGCCGATTACCAAACACAACTACTTGATTACACGCCCCGATGAAATTCCCGATGTCGTCGCAGAGGCGTTCTACATTGCAACTACAGGGAGGCCTGGCCCGGTCCTCATCGATGTCCCCAAAGACATCTCTCAGGCTGAAACCACTTGGCACTGGCCCAGTCAAATTGACTTGCCCGGCTACAAGCCCACAACCCGAGGTCATCCCCGCCAGATCAGAGAGGCGGCAAGGCTGATTTTGTCGTCCAAACGCCCTGTCATATATGCGGGTGGCGGGATTGTAAAAAGCCGAGCGGCCGAAGAGCTGAGAGAGCTAGTCGAGCTTTTGGATCTTCCTGTGGTTACCACGCTGATGGGAAGAGGCGTGATCCCAGACGACCATCCGCTGTGCCTGGGAATGCCCGGAATGCATGGCAATTACACCGCAGTGACCTCGATGCAAAAGGCCGACTTGCTAATCGCTCTTGGCGTTCGCTTCGACGACCGGGTGACCGGGAAGGTCGATGCGTTTGCTCCGCATGCGAAGGTCATACACGCCGACATCGACCCGGCAGAGCTAGGGAAGGTCAGGCGGCCTGACGTGCCGATCGTGGGAGAGGCAAAACAAGTCATCGCGGAACTCCTTAAAAGTATCCGTGTCGAGCTTGAGAAGCGATCCAAGCCCGATCTTAGCGAGTGGTGGGCACAGCTGCGTGAGTGGCAGAGAAAGTACCCCCTGCAGTATGACCAGAACTCGCGAGGGCCCCTCAAGGGCCAGTTTGTCGTAGAAAAGCTCTACGAGGTCACTGGCGGAGACTGCTTCTTGGTAGCCGGAGTGGGCCAGCACCAGATGTGGGCCAGCCAATACTGGCACTTCAACAAGCCCTACCACTGGATCAACTCCGGGGGCTTGGGAACGATGGGCTTTGCAATTCCCGCTGCTATAGGAGCCAAGGTTGGGTGCCCGGACGAAACCGTGTGGGCTATAGATGGCGACGGATGCTTCCAGATGACAGCCCAGGAACTGATAACGGCAACAGTTCACGGAGTTCCCATAAAAGTGGCTGTCTTGAACAACGCCTATCTCGGCATGGTACGCCAGTGGCAAGAGCTCTTCTACGACGAGCGATACTCAGAAGTAGAACTCGGGTACGAGATCCCCAACTACGTCAAGTGGGCAGAGGCCATGGGGTGCTACGGGTTCCGAGTAGAAAACCCCGACGATGTTCAGCCAACCCTTGAAAAAGCACACTCCATAACAGACCGCCCCGTCGTCATCGACTTCAGGATCGACTACACCGAGCATGTTTATCCTATGGTTCCAGCAGGAGCGAGCAACGACGAGATCATCCTTTCCAAAGAGGAGGATCCCGACGCTCGAGAAGATCACATCCCTGCCGAAGGAGACACCCGATAGGCAGGAGTCTCAGGCGAAAACGGTCGCTTAGGGAGAGTCTCGCTCGGATGTTTACGACCGGGGAGGGCACCGATGACACACCCTGAAAACCCAGAATCCAGGATGCGAATTATTTCGGTGTTGGTGGAAAACAAGCCCAGAGTTTTGGCTCGAGTAGCCGGGCTGTTTGCCAGACGGGGATTTAACATTCACTCGCTCGCAGTCGCCCCCACTGACAACCCAGCCCTATCCAGAATGACCATAGTGGCCTTCGGAGACGACAGAACTACAGAACAGATGACCAAGCAGCTCAACAAGCTCATCAATGTCATAAAGGTCGTCGAGCTATCGGAGAGCACGGCTGTTAGCCGAGAGCTGATGCTAATACAGGTGCAGGCAGCCCCTGAAACGCGGGCTCAGCTTATAGAAATTTCGGACGTATTCAGAGCCAAGGTCGTAGATGTCGGAGCAGACTCGCTGATAATCGAGTGCACTGGGACACCCGACAAAATCCACGCACTAGAGGATCTGCTTAGGCCCTACGGCATCATCGAGATGACGAAGACGGGGCGAATCGCTCTACAGCGCGGCCCGAAGGTAAAACCGGCTCGAGTGATTAGGGCGGCCAACAAGGCTACAGCCTGAAAGCTGTCCTATACCCGCCAGGAGAGGCAACCGCCTGGAGGTGGTTGTGTGAAAGCGCCATCTCATGCTTGGTGTCCCTCTGCTATTCCCCTCTGAGCCCATCCCATCAGATATCCCTTGGCCAACTCGGCCTTCTCGTACCTAGCCACAAGGTCCCAAAACCGCTTCCCGTGCGAGGGTTCGATGAGATGTGCTAGCTCGTGAACAAGAATGTAGTCCTGGACCCACTTCGGAAAAATCCGGATCTCAGTAGATACCCGGATTTCCTTTGTGTCGGGACTACAGGACCCGTACATTGTTTTCGAGGATCGAATCAACTTTAGTCCTTTCCAGCGAAGTTTCCCTTCAAAGTACCGCTGGTTTAGTCGCTCAGCTCTCCTCTGTAAGGCTCGCAGGAGTTCGTCTGCGTCGGCGGAGAACCTGTGGTCGAGACGAGCTTTCATCTTGGCGATCCAGTGATCTTCCGCTTTTTTCGGCAAGTCGGCGGGAAGATAAACGTGCAGTTCTTTCCCGACTAGCTTGGCCTCTACCGTGACCTTTCGTCTCGGGGACCTATGAACTACGACTCGATACTCGGTATGTGCTCGCTTGGTTCGGGTGGCGTCTCCCAATCCGCCTCCTCTCCTCTCCTTACTCACCTCTCTGGGAGCTGTCGAAAGATTGTGTGTTTGTTTTTCCACTCGCAGTGTCTCGAAAAATTAGTCCGGATGTACCAATTCCGAATATCGCAAATTGACCATCCCTCACAGACGAGGACTAGCTAGCACCCGTTTTCGCATCCAACGCGGACAAGGATAGCCACCCTCTATACGGCCCGGAGCCAAAGTGGAGATGGCTTGCAAATAGAGTTACCCTTTTCCATCTGGCATGGGGTCGTGTACCGGTCGGTAAACTTAATCGCTATTGCTCCTTGGAGTTACCCGCTGAGGAGTCGACAGCGAATAAGCTTGGTTGTTTCCGTCTAAGGAGGATCCCAGATGCCGCTGAACAGGGAGGCAGTAGGTCGAGAGACCGACGAGTTTACATACGAAGTTACCGCCGATAAGACCATCGCTTACGCAAAGGCTACTAACGAGCAGAATCCTATCTTCTTGGACGAAAACAGAGAGGGCGGCATTATTGCTCCCCCGATATTCAGCGTGGTTCCCGCTTGGCAAGCCTCCGGGGCAGCTATGTCGCAGGTCGTCCCATCGTCCGACTTCCCTCGCCTCGTACATGGTGAACAGGACATGTGGTTTTACAACCCGGTCAGGCCTGGGGACAAACTAACCTCCAAAGCCAAGGTCATTTCGGTGGAAGAGAAAGCCACTGGAGAGACTGCTACAGCCGAAGTAACTACAAAAAGGCAGGACGGCGAAGTAACAACTGTCTCGAGAATGACAATATTTATCCGAGGCACTGGATCCGGTCAGCGCCAGCCGAAACCGCCTGAACCCGATCGAGGCCAGCCAGTGGCCGAAGCTACTCAGAAGATCGACGAAGACCAAACCTTCCGATATGCCGAGGCCTCTGGAGATCGGAATCCGATACACCTTGACGAGAACTTTGCCAAGTCAGTCGGTCTCCCCGGCATCATCAATCATGGCTTGTGTACGATGGCTTTTGTTTCCCGGGCTGCGATAGAAGCGCTTGCAGACAACAACCCACTTAGGCTCCGACGCCTCAAGGTGCGCTTCTCCAGACCCGTGCTTCCGGGCCAAAAGATTACTACGCGCTTTTGGGAGGCAGGGGAAGCCGACGGGGACAAGGTCTACGAGTTCGAGACCGTGAACGAGGAGGGGGTCGCGGTCATAAAAGAGGGCATTGCTCACATCGCCCCAGGCTCATAGCTTCCGTATAACGCACCGAGGACGACCGGTAAGGTAAGGGCTTCCGGCGTGATTGACAGGCGAGGGAGTATTGGCAATCCACAGCAGCCAACGTCCAGTAAATGAACTGGCCGAGATTCCCCCCAGAGACCCCGGGCTCTTTCTCATTCCGGCACTTGGTCTCGCGTGCGTAATTTCGGTTTTTATTGGCCCGGCGTTAGTTGCCATACCGTTGGCAGTAGCCGCGGCGGCAGCTGCGGTTCCCTACAGGCAATGTATGGAGGCAAGGGCGGTGAAGGTCTCCACTGGCTTCGTTGCCGCCGGAAGCGCCCTCGTTACCGTGGTAGCCGGCGTTCGCCCGGCTCTTTTCCTGTTCGCGACGGTAATTTGTTTGTTTGCCGCAGCTGTCATCTCTATGACAAAGCTCGAAGGAGGGGGGGTTGCCGACTCGCTTTTCGCGTCTTTTCTGGGAATCGCTTTGCTGGGGATAGCTCCGTCACACCTTGCACTTATAGCCAACTCTCCTTTCGCAGGAGGCGAGACCACAGGACGGGCCTTAGCCGTGGTGGTGATAATCACCGGTGCCGCAGCTCTAGGTGCAGCGTCGTTTGCCAGCCACTCTCTCCAAGCACGCTCAACAGGTGGAGCGATTCTTGGAGGAGAGTTAGGCGCAGATTTGGCGGGGCTTCTCTCTGCCATCCTGGTCTCGCTAATCGCTTCGACGATAAAAAGGCCGCGCGGATCTGCTTTAGACTACCTACTGCTAGCTGTGGTCGTTGCCGCAGTAGTCGCTGCGGGCCGTCGTCTAACCTCTACGCTGACCTCTGGAGGTACAGACGTCCAAGAAATGGTCTGGCCGCAAAAAATCGGTGATGCATACTCCTTGAAAATCTTTGTTCCCATCTCTCTTTCATTTGCAGCAACGTACTATCTGGCAAAGATCGTATTCGTGTGAGACGACACTTGCCGCTGGCCTCCAGAAACGAGGATGGTACAACAGCCGTTTACGGCGATCTGGCCGAGCGTCTTTTGCTTGGCCTGGTTTTCGATCCCCGGGTACTTGATGCGAGGGCCGCTCCGTTGGGTTGTGGAATCTATGAACTCCCCTCCGGCGCGGTCACAGCAGTGGTAGCGGTGCCACCCAAGGCCGACTTGGCACATACGATCTGGGCGGCCCTGGATTCGCTGAAGGCTGCAGGATGTAGCTTGCCCTCTGGATCGTTTGCCACCCCTAACGATGTGCGCTTTCGCCTCGTCGCCAGAGTCTTGCTCGATACCCACTCCCTCCGGTCACAGCTGTATCGTCTTGCCGTAGCGGAAGAGGTCGCTATACCCGATACCTACGTGGCCATAAGTCCTAGATCAAAGTTGGACATCTTGGCCGAAGCGACGTCTGCTCCCATGCGAGCCGGACCCATCTGGGCAAGTCCATTGCCTGTTTCTAGTCCATCGTCAGTCTCTGTCTATGGGCACACAACCCCCGCCGAGTCTTACTTCAACTCCGCGTACAAGTCCGAATTGTTCGGCATGGCCTGCCGGAAGCTCGATCGCGAAAAGATAAGGGGAATGCGGAGAGTACAGTGGGCAATCATCCCTTTCGCACGGCGCCATTGTTCGTACGTCGGCGACTCTACCATCAAGCCCCACAAAGATGAGGTCGAGCGGGAAATACGTGTCCTTCATCCAAAAGGACGCTTCAGATGGCGTCGAATCGGGGAACAAAAATATCATTCCGTCGAAGGCACCGATGTTACTCCGTCCAGACAGCCCCTCGACGCGAGCCTCGGGCGTGTCAGCCACTTCGAGACACAAAAACGAGTGACCTCCCAAAAGCATGGCCGTCTCCGCAAACGGAGAGGTCGAAGTGGGCTTGGCCGTAGACTTAGAAGCCATCGACGCTGCTACCGCGGCAGCTACGCCCAAAACTATCAATCCCCCTCCTACTAGCCCCATAGCGATCACTCGGATCCAGTCTCGTCCGGCGGCCTCCTTGCCCTCAGTAGCTCCCAAGCCTTGAGGTATATCGACCCCACCGTGCTCCTCACTACTCCCAGCCATAACGGGCTTTTAGTGCTTGAGCAACATCTTCGGACAGATCATACGACTCTTCATCCGACGGAAACCGGCCCTCGATAACAGCTGATGCGTAATTTGAAACTGCTTCTACGGCAAGGGTCTCCAGATCCCCGAACGACCTAACGAACCTCGGGCGGCGTTGCGAGCTCATGCCCACAATGTCGTGGAAGACTAACACCTGACCGTCGCAGTGGGGGCCGGCACCTATCCCGATTGTCGGCACTGACACCTCGTTTGTGATAATGCGGGCTAGCTCCCTAGGTACACACTCCAGGACAATCGAAAATACGCCAGCTGCTTCCAAGGCTTTTGCATCTTCGATCAGTCGATATGCCGCGTCGGCAGCCTTGCCCTGCACCTTAAACCCCCCGAAACTGTGCACCGATTGGGGAGTGAGGCCGATGTGGCCCATAACAGGAATTTCTGCATCGAGTAAAGCCTCGATAGTTCGAATTCGCTTCGATCCTCCCTCGATCTTTACTGCTGCGGCACCGCCCTCTACTATCATCCGACCCGCGTTCTTAACCGTTTCTTCGGGAGATACGTGGAAACTGAGATAGGGCATGTCGGCCACTACGAGGGGGGTGCGCAAGGAACGGGTCACGGCGCCAGTGTGGCGTACGATATCGTCCACCGTGACCGCGAGAGTGGTGTCGTATCCGAGCACCACCATTCCCAACGAGTCGCCTACAAGCACGATATCAACGCCAGCAGCCTCGGCAACTCTGGCAGAGACGGCATCGTACGCCGTCACCATTACGATTGGTCGCCCCGATGGACCACTGTCGCCGCCGCCTTTCCCTTCGGCCCGCATCCTTGTATATTTCCGGGCCTGCACCTCGGGAACGGTAACTGGGGACCGAATTCGAGAGGGATTTTCCTCAGAAGGTACGGGTGGAAGCGTAGTCATCGTTCCTCCTCCGTCCAGTGCCCTCGTTAGCTGAATACAGACGGGCTACCGGCGGTCACTCGCTTGCTCAAGTCTAACTCAGCGCTATCTTCATCCAGGTCGATCAAATCCCTACCGGATACGGCATACCAAATGAGCAAGCCGGCAAGCACCAGTGCTCTGGCATAAACAGAGGCAATAAAAATCGTCCTCCACCCGCTCGGACCCAAGTTAGGAGAGTACGCGAACCACCAAAATCCGCTAGCCAAAAGTACGGCATCAGCTGCGAAATATGAAGCGATCAGTGGCCAAGGCGTCTCCACGACCACAAAAAACACAAGCATCCACAGGGCGTACTGTGGAGAGTGAACCTTCGAGACGAGTAAAAACAGGCAGACGACAGCGCCGAACGTCGCCCATGGGTCCCTCCCTTTCCGACTCTGGTGCAATAGCAGCCCGAAAAAGCCAGCTAAAAACAGAACAAGGGATGCGACATCCACAAATTCCTTGTAGCTCTGCGAGGTTGGACCTCCCATAATCACAGCCGAAAGGCCGAAGAGCGCTATGCCTACACACCCAACGAGCCACACGACCACCGCCGCGGCAGGGGCCGTTTTACATGCGCGACCACGGCGACGCAGTCCTACTACATAGCCCACTAGCAGACCACCGCCGGCCATCCATGAGATTGTTGGAACCCAACTTGCCGGTGCTGTCCTGTGGGAAGGGATGCTCATCCATTCTGCCCACCAATACCAGACGGTTCCGAAGTCCGGCGACCGTCTGGCATGAAAAGCGAATACTCCGAGCCATCCCTTGAGGGAGCCGTCTTTTAAAAGCTCCAGCACAACGAAGGGGGCGTTGACAACTGTCCAAGTGGCGACAGCAGCACCAACTAACGCAACTCCATGACGCACAGCACGCCCTTTTGCGATGGCAGCCACTGCAAGCGAAGGAACCCCATACGCGGGAAAAAGTTTGGCCGCGGCACCTAGACCCGTCAGAGCTCCGACCCGAAAGGTCTTGCCTCTGCTCCAGGCCCATGCCGCCCCAGCGAGTGGAGCCACTGCCAGTAGATCCCAGTTATGAAACGAGTAAAAAACCAGCGGTGGGCCAACAGCGAACAGCAATGCCCTTTTGTATTTCGGCTTGACGGCCTCGAACAGGGCCATCGTGGCAGCCAGCGCAGAGATTGCGAGGAATGGAACATTCGCGATGAAAAAGGAGACGTGAGACGTGGATAAATACGACGCTCCCCACATCTCTATGGCAATAAGAACCGGATACTCGAACGTCTTCTCCTCTACATAAGGCATGCGCCTTTGGTCTAAGCCCCTCAATCCGTAGAGCGGCTGAAGGTCGTTGTAGCAGAGAGTTGTGTACTGAATGTACCCAGGCGGTCCCCACGGTCTGTAAAGGCACGGGGCCTTCATTGCCAATCCGACTGAAAGCGAAACTAGTGTCGCCGAGATTACAATTGCTCGCCACTTTCGCTCGGATAAAGCTACCCGATCGCGACCGTCGTGATCACTTCCTCCAACAAGTCCCTGCAGAGCTCTCCCTCCATCAAGTGGAACTGGAACTCGGTGACGGCGAGGCAGATGGGCTTGGAGACCGTCTAGGAGAAGGCGTGGGTGACGGACTCGGCACCGCCTCAGCAGGGCTCGGCTGGGGCGAAGGGGTAGGAGTGGGACAAGCGGGAGTGTCTATTTCCGCAATAGGCGATGAACGCGGGTCTAGACACGGATCGGATGTGGCCCCAACGATTCTCCCCGTGAACTTAGGTGTCACGAATGATGTGGCCTTCTTTCCCTCCAAGGCCTTTTTCATGTACCGAGCCCAGATGCTCGCAGGAAACGTGCCCCCAGCAACGGCCCTTCCGTGAACATTGGTCATTTTGTGTTCGCGACCCTCGGGAAATCCCATCCAGATTGCGGTGGAGTACTGCTGGGGAGTGTATCCGACAAACCAGGCGTCCCCGTAGTCCTCCGTAGTTCCCGTCTTCCCAGCGGCAGGACGGCCAATGGCTGCGCCCTTTCCTGTACCTCTCGCAATCACAGCCTGTAGTGCAAAGTTCACCTGGTCAGCTTCGTTTTCCTCGAGAACACGGTGCTTCGGCGAAGACGCCTCCTCCAAGACGTTTCCCTCAGAGTCCAGCACTTTGTCGACAGCACGAGCGGAAGTAGCCAAACCCCGGTTTGCGAAAACCAAGTACGCTGTGGCCATGTCCAGAGGCGACACCTCCTCCGAACCAAGCACTATTGCGGGGGTAGGCTGCAATTTCGCCTCGATTCCGAGTCGTTTGGCCATCTCGACCGTTGCCTCAGCGCCCACCTCAAGCTGAAGCTGGGCATAGATAGTGTTGATTGAGTTAGCGGTCGCGACTACCAAGTCTTCGGTTCCGTAAGCTGCTCCTCCGTAGTTCTTGACCTCCCATGTTCCGCCTCCGGGTAGCTTGAGAGTAATAGAAGCAGGGCCGGGGAACCTCGACTTGAGAGATATGCCTTTGTCGATGGCGGCTGCGAGGGTTATTGGCTTGAATGCCGATCCCGGCTGCCGACCGCTACCCCCTCCAGCTGCACCCGTAGCGAGGTTTACCTCGCTGGCTTGATAGTCCCGTCCCCCAATCATGGCAACTATTCGGCCCTCGGAATCAAGCGTCACAATCGCCGCCTCAGGATCACCTGGCTTATCCAGTACCGAGTCGATCGCCTCCCTTGCGTATGACTGCAGCCCGGGATCGAGGGTCGTGTACACCTTCAGACCCCCTTTGAATACCCTCTCTGAGGTGTACTTAGAAATGAGGTACTGCCTTACATAGTCGACAAAGTACGCAGCTGACGGAGGGCCGCTCAACTGCGCTCTTGGGGGCGGCAGGACGCACTGCTTCCCTTGCGAGGGAGCCTGGCCTGCCTCGCAACGCTCGAACCCCAACGAAGACCACGACTCATAGTCACCTTTTGAGATATAGCCTAGCTCTGCCATTGCTGCCAACGAGGCGTTTCGCCGAGCCTTAGCTGCCTCGGGGGCTTTTAGCGGGTCGGCAAGCTCGGGTGCCCGTATCAGACCCGCAAGAACAGCTGCTTCAACTGGATTGATCTGAGATGCGTCCTTCCCGAAGTACACGCGAGCGGCGGCTTGTGCTCCGTAGGCGCCTCTACCGAAATAAATACGGTTCAAATAAAGCGAGAAAATTTCATCTTTAGTGTGTCTACGCTCAAGCTTGACAGCGAGAGCTGCCTCTTTGAGTTTTCGTGTTAGGGTGCGTTCGCCCCCTGTGTAAACGAGCTTTACATACTGCTGAGTTATCGTGCTCCCCCCCTGAGTGACCTCACGGTTTCGGATAGCCGCCCACAGTGCTCTTGCTGCCCCGCGTAAATCGACGCCTCTGTGGTGGAAAAAATTGCGGTCCTCGGTCGCTATAACAGCGTTTTTGAAGGACTCGGATATCCGGTCCAGCGGAACGATCACTCTGTTTTCGCCTGCATGAAGCTGGGCCAATTCAGCACCCGAGGAGTCGTAAATGAACGTCGTCTGCGGGGGGGCGTCGACGTCGGGTGGAAGCTCTACTCGAGACAGAATATAAGCCAAGCCCAGAACCCCAATAACCGCGAGTAGCAACGTTGCGAGGAGAATCCATCTCAGTCTAGGTAGAAACGGGATCCGCTTCTTTCGGTACCGAACCTTTGACGGTCGAGACGTGAGTCGAGACCGTTGTTTGTCCTTTACTTGTCGGGCGCTTCTTTTTTCTCTGGTGACTTCGTTTGAATTTCTCCGTTGGGCTGAATCGCTCCGCTCGTCCAAAAGAGCAGATGCCGCACGTTTCGAAGGTTGAGCAGTGCGCCTTCCCCCGCTGCCTTTACTCTCGGTACGAATCGGCTTCGTTTGCTCACTCTCTGCAGAAGATCCTCCGCCTTGTGAGGATCTCCTCGTTCGAGACCCCCCAAGAACACGTGGATCGGAACTTATATCGGCATCTGCTAAGGAACGCCGCTGTGCCGGGCGCTTTGCCATGTCAGCAGGGGACGCCGTCTAGTCGCACGCCGACAGCCTCCTAAGCCGAGCTACCGGGCTTCTTCTGCGGCACTGCGCCTGGAAGTGTAGGCACGGCCCGTAACAAAGCTCCGAACAAGATGGTTCCAGTAGCAGCCAATGCAAACTTCAACTTCGTAACAGACGAACTCGTCGTGCTTGCTGATAAGGAACTCCATCTTGTCGGGCGTGCAAATCCTTCCGTTGTACCTCCTCAGGCTGGGACCGAAGGCGTAAGAGACGCGCTTTAATTTTCGCTCCCTGCACACCGGGCATCGCTGAGAGGCATCGGAGCCTAAACTAGACGCCGCCCTGACGAGCTCCGGGTGTGCATCGCAGATGTCGGCTTTAGAGATGCGGCCTGTCCTGAAGCGCCTTATAACATCGTTCTTTGCGAATGTGTAATCGACGACTCGTCCGATCATATCGACACGTCCCAGATCCAGCATCACGAGGCTCTATCCGCCGAGCAGTCTGCACGACCTAGATGCCATCCCTTCCAAGATAACCCAGCTGGCCATGAGATTGGGCACTCTCGTTCGTTCATTTGCAAGGACGCGGAAACATAACTGTCTGCTATATTGTTGGTCTTGCTAGCCACGTGCTAGTTGGGTCGCGGCGCCTAGCTCTTAGCGCCGCCAGCAGTGGTTCGTTCTCCCGGCCTCACCGAGGCGGCGATCGGGTAGCGTCAGACCGACGTCTGCGAGTCAGTGGTTTGCAGCCCTTCTCCGATCCGGTCTCGCGCCGTAGCTTCTGGGATCCAGCAGGAGTATCGAAGGTGCTAGGCCGAACAGGGCTGTCTAAGCAAAGCCTGAGCGCACCGCCGGGCAATGGTGACGTCCTAGGACCGGGCGGCGACAGCCTGCAGGAGGTGAAAAAATGAGCAAAAAGGTAAAGGTTGCGATCGCCGGAGTCGGTAACTGCGCCTCGGCTCTGGTTCAAGGTATCGAGTACTACAAAGACGCGCGACCAGACGAATTTGTTCCTGGGCTAATGCACACAGTGCTCGGCGGATACCACGTAAGAGACGTTGAGTTCGTTGCCGCATTCGACGTGGACGCGGCAAAGGTAGGCGTAGACCTCGCCAAGGCCATCTTCGCCCCGCCCAATAACACTCTCCGCTTTGCTGAAGTTCCCGAGCTCGGCGTCGAGGTCATGCGCGGGCCAACCTTGGACGGCTTTGGCAAGTACTACAAACAGTCAGTGGAAGAATCACCAGCGGAAGCCATAGATGTTAGCTCTGTCTTGGTCAAGTCTGGCGCCGACGTGCTGGTGAGCTACCTACCGGTGGGCTCCGAAGAGGCAACCCGGTACTACGCTCAGGCTGCGTTGGAGGCGGGCGTTGCCTTTGTGAACTGCGTGCCTGTTTTTATCGCCAAGGATCCTTCATGGGCTAGAAAGTTTTACGAGGCCGGATTACCCATCGTCGGAGACGACATAAAAAGTCAAGTCGGCGCCACGATTACTCACCGGGTCTTGGCCAAGCTTTTCGAGGACCGCGGGGTGGTCCTTGACCGAACAATGCAACTTAACGTTGGCGGAAACATGGACTTCAAGAACATGCTCGAGCGAGAGCGACTCGAGTCGAAGAAAATTTCGAAGACCAATGCTGTCACCAGCCAGCTTCGTCAGGGTATCGAACCCGAGAATGTACACATCGGGCCCTCCGACTACGTGCCCTGGCTTCATGATCGAAAGTGGGCGTACATACGTTTAGAGGGCCGAGAGTTCGGAGACGCTCCCATAAGCCTCGAATTCAAGCTCGAGGTGTGGGACAGCCCTAACTCTGCCGGCGTCGTTATCGACGCGATCCGTTGCGCGAAGCTCGCCATGGACAGGGGAGTTGGCGGGCCTCTGATTGGTCCCTGTGCCTATTTCATGAAGAGCCCGCCGGTTCAATTCTCCGACGACGAGGCTCGCCAGATGGTCGAGGAGTTTATTGCTGGGGAAGTATCTGACGTAGCCCAAGCAGCCCTCACCGAATTCCTGGCACAGCAGTAATAAAACGGGGACTCAGTGTCGGCCGGCGCGCCGCGCACCGCAGGAAGGGCCTTGGTCGGAATAGCTACCGCTGGGGCTTTGCTGCTCGCGACAGCGCTTGTTTACAAGGGAAGGTTGGACTTTACACGATCCCCTGCAGGTGCGCCCTCCGGAGGGTGCGCGGCGCTTCCCTCCAATCCGTCATCCTTGCCGACCGACCAAGTTGCAGCCCGTGGATCGGCTGGTACAGTCGCCATAGCTGCTCCCGTTCAGCCTCCACAGAAAACAACCGTCGATAGCGTGTCCGTTGTCAGAGTCGGCATCAAAATAGAGCGGAGCCTGTTAGGATACGATCAGTATCGGTGCGAGGGCAATGTCGACCTCTACCTCCCCGCCCCCCCTGACCTCGCCGTTCAGCCGGAGCTACTTCCATCTCCAGGCAAACGAATCTTTGTTTACATAAGTGCAATCAAACTCGGGCGAGATGTCGTGCCCTCGCTTGCGGATGCAGCAATTCAAATACCTTCGACGGCCAAGCCTGTCGTGATCGAGGCCAAGAGCTCCCCGTCTCTAAAGGAAGGTGTCACTCAGCTTCCCAGCTATCTGATTGCTCCTGCATCTCCTAAAGCGCCCACGTTTCTTCCCGACCCCCAGGTGCCTTTGAGAGTCACTCTCGCCAACACGACCAGCTCAAAGCTTGATCGCCAGAAGCTCGAGGAGTTCGGGATCCAAAAATGGTCAGCTACAATCGCCACTCCGGCTGGACAATTTACCGCTAGCCAAGATTTCAATCTTTCATCGATTCCCACGCTGGAGCCCGGACAAAGTTACAGCTTTACCACGGTAGCGACATTCAAAGAGCTTGCGGACCGCCGCATCCAGCCAGGAAATGCGGTAATGTCCGGGGAGATACCGACAAAAAGCCGCCCCATACAAGCTCCTGGCGTGCAGATAACATTCACTGAGATTTGAACCTATTTAATGATTCAAATAAACCCCAGGTTAGCGACAGCTTCTTACAGTCCTTCTGCTCCGTCACATAATCGTGCATCGGGAGACTTCTTACCGCTACCCGGTCTGCGCGAGCCCTTCGATTTCCTCGATGGCCTCTCGGACCGCCTCCTCGACTTCTGTGGCTTTGTCGAAGTGCCCAGCCAACTTATGGAACTCCGCGAGCGCCATTCCTGCGTACCTCACAAGAAACACGTTTTCCGAGGCGCTCGCAGTGGAAAAACTCGCCTGAAGCGCGGCCTCTGCTTTTTCAGGTGCACCTCTGGCTGCCGCCAACTCCCCGCGTACTATCCCCTCTACTACCTCGCTGTATACATCTTGTGTCGGCAAGCTAGTTGCTTCCTCCAGTGCAGCCTCAGCCTCGTTGAGACGGCCCATTTTCACCAAGGCTCGTGCATACTCGAGCAGCAAGGGTTTTGCGACAGTAGCTCTCTCTTCAACCCCTCCAGCCACAGCATCCAGAGCTGACTCGCGGAGTTCCTGGGCCTCCGCTGTCTGTCCGGCTGCCTCTGCCAAATTAGCCGCGACCCTCAGCATCTCAAGCCTCCATGGGCTCCCCGGCGCTTGGGCATCTTCGAACGTAAGATATGCCTCTCGTAGGCGGAGGGCTGCGAAGTCGAGGCGACCCGTCTGGAGTGCCAAGTCCGACAAGTAGACCAGGGCTCCCCCTGCAAGCGGAGTGTTTCCCGAAAAACGGGCACACGTGTATGCATCCAACAAAATCGATTCCCCGGCTTCGACGTGGCCAAGGCTAGCCTTTGCACGCCCCAGATAGAGACTCGCTAGAGCCTGGGCTAGCCGGTCTTGTAGTTTCTCCGCAAGCTCCAGCGTGTGTTCGGAAAGCTGAGCGGCTTTTCTGACTTCGCCCAGTTCGAAGTAAGCAGCTCCCGCTACACCAGCAGCAAAAGCTTCTCCCCTTACCTCTCCCGCTTCGTGCGCAAGACGCATTAGGTTTTCCCCGCTCGCCGCTACCTCTTCAAAACAACCCTCCCAGTAATCCAGCAGTCCAAGAGCGACAATCGCACCGCCTACTGCTGGAATGCTTCCTGCCCCAGAGGCGAGCATCAGAGAGTCCTCGAGAAGCCGCCGCGCTTCTACCGGTTCCCCCAGTAAGTAGTGGCCCACGCCGGCCAGTTGTAGTGCGGTCGACTCTAGATATTCGCTCCCGATCTCTCTAGCCTTTGAAGCCGCCTCGAGTGCTCGCTGCACTCCCCGGCGAGGAGCACCGCCCATTACGAGCAACTCGGCCTGCGCTATCTCCGCCTTTACTACCCCTCCCGCTTCGCCCGCTCTCTCCCAAATTGCGCCAGCCTCCTCTGCGAGCTGTACCCCGCCTGCCAGATCGCCCTTTCTTTGCTGGATATGTGCGAGCGTGAGAAGGCAACGAGCCTCGCTAGCAAGATCTCCCTCGGCGCGCGCTAGCTCGGCCGCGGACTCGACAACCTCTTCGGCTTCGCTCAGCTTCCCTAGACCAAAAAGGACCCACGCCAACCCCTCCATTGAGGTAGCTGTTGGCGGCATAAGCCCGTGAGCGCGACGATAAAGCCTTTCTGCTTCTCTGTATAAAGTCATACCCGAAGCCCTGTGGGCCATCTTTACCAGGAAATCGAAGGCGCGCTTGCGTGCCCTCCTTTGCTCGCCCGGCCCGGCCAGTTTTGCGGCCTCTTCGTAGTGATAGGCAATCTCCTCGCCGGACAGGTTGTAAACCGCTTGCGCGGATAGTTCGGATCCTCCCTCGGTCAAGTCCCGAGTAGATATGGGCTGCCATGTATTTTCCATCCATTCGCCGACGCGCGAGTGCAACCTCGATCTTGCGCTCTTGGGAAGTAGTCTGTAAGCAGTCTCCCGAACCAAGCCGTGCTTGAACCGAAAACTCCCCCGTACCCCGACACCAGATTTCTCCTCGACAACGAGTCCCTCTGCCTCTAACTGGGCTAGCCCTACCATGACGGATTCTTTGTCGACACCCGACACAGCCGACAACGCTTCAGCCGAAAATCTGTCGCCTATTACCGATGCAACTTGGAGCAAGTCCCTCAGCTTAGGACTGAGGGCGTCCAGTCGAGCTCCGATGACCGATCTGAGCGTTAGGGGCAGCGCATCGGAGGAAGACTCCTCTAGCTCAAGAACTTTTTGCTCTCCTCGCCGAAGCCCTTGGCCGCGTAGGTATGCGACAAGCTCGGATATAAACAGAGGGTTACCTCCCGCCCTTCGCACTACAAGATCTACGACGTCTTGGCTGACCTGAGCGGGAGCAAACAGCTCTCGAGTCAGCTGGGCCGAAACCTGCTCGGGAAGAGAGCCGATTTCGGTAGTGTGCGACTGCCTTTTTCCTCCGCCCCAGGATGGCCTGCGGTCGAGCAGCTCCGGTCGCGCTATCGCGCACACGACGAGCGCCCCCGACGCTGAATCCCGACTGGCGCGGTCGATGACATCGAGGAGCTCATCCTCTGCCCAATGAACGTCGTCGAACACGAGAATCAACGGAAACCTCTGTGAGGCTGCTTGAAACAGAGCAACTAGGGGGGCCGCAACGTCGCGAGTAGCCTCTTCCTCTTCACCCTCTTCTAGCCCCATAGCCTCTAAGATCCGCCTCTGCAAACCCCTAGAGGGAGCCGGGGCAGAGTCGAAAATGGCCGCCGTCGTCTTTGTGACCTTCTCTTTTACAACTTCGGTTGGGTCGGCATCGTTAATCCCGCACAGCTGGCGAGCCATCTCCACGAGCGGATACAGCGTCGAGGTGGAGCCGTAGGGCAGCGTTCTCCCCCACACCGCGACAAAACCTTCCTTTTCCAGGCTGTCGACAGCCTCTTCTACCAAGCGAGTTTTTCCTATACCGGGCTCGCCTACGATTGTGATCAGGTACGGACGCTTGAGATCCGCGGCAACTCGTGCCAGAATTCTCACCGCCTGAAGCTCTTCGGAGCGGCCAAGAAAAGGGCTGTGAATACCTCGCGCTTTCTCAATTTCCCTACCGGAAATGCCCGGAGGGCCTAAAGCAGCTTCGAGGGAGTAGGCAACTACGGGCTTGGATTTCCCTTTCGCAGTTATTTTGCGCGGCTTGGAAAATTCCAAAAGGGGAGAGCACAGCTCCTTGGTCTCTGAGCCTACCAAGATCTCGCCTGGACGAGCTGCTTGCTGAAGCCGTGCTGCGACATTTACTGCATCGCCGATCACCGTATACTCAGCGGCCCCTTCGCCCCCGAGTCTGCCGGCAACAACTTCGCCAGTGTTGACGCCAATCCTGATGTCGAATCCTATACCCCCACCTTCCCGTTGCGCATTCTCTCGGTTGTACGTCGCGACCTGCTCTCGCATCGCAAGAGCAGCCCGCACTGCCCGCTCAGTGTCGTCCTCGTGCGCAAGAGGAGCCCCAAATACTGCCATGATGTTGTCGCCGATGAACTTGTCCACGGTACCTCCGTACGACTCGACGACATCAGCAAGGGTTCTGAGCAGGCGGTCCACCGACTCTTTTACCGACTCTGCGTCGTGCCGTTCTGCCAGCGAGGTAAAGCCGCTGATGTCTGCAAAGACCACGGTCACCAGACGCCGCTCGTCCCTAGATAGGGGGGAAGATGCCTCGCTCCCAACACGAGGATCCTCTCGGGTAGCCTCCTCCTCCGCCGATAAAACATGGCTGCTGCCTCTTCCCTCTTGGACAACTTCCTCGCTCGGGGCGACAGACGGATTCGAACCGCCGCGAACACGTTGTCCTAAGCGACGAGGCAGACGCCGTGATCCTGCCGACACCCGCGCGCCGCAGGAAGGGCAGAACCGGGCGCCCAAAGGGTATGGCGCGCCGCACATTCCGCAGCGGTTTCCTAGCGGAAGTCCGCACTCGGTACAAAAGCGTGCGTTGGGCGTAAGCCTAGCTCCACACGAAGGGCAGGCCACAATGACCTCCAAAAACTTGCTTGAAATCCTGTCTCGTACACGAGCTCCGCTCAGAGCGGGATCGACCGAGGAATAGCAGGGCATCCCTCACCATACAGAACCTCTGTGACACAATCCTAAAGGCGCGTGTAACACGAATTTCTAGGAGAGATCATGGCCGATCCAATCTCTTCCCCTTCTACAGATCCAGTTACTACCTGGGACTCGATAGCCCCGGACTTTTACCGTGCCTTCCCTCCCGCTCCTCAAAGATTGAGTTACGGTCCACTCGTAGCTGGTGAAAATGATCTGAAGCTCCTGGGATCTGTTACCGGGAAACGCATCCTCGACCTAGGCTGCGGGGCCGGCTTCGGATCTATCGCGCTTGCGAAATCAGGTGCACACGTCATAGCAGTCGACTTTTCCGCACAGCGTTTGCAGATTGCCAGGCGGCTGGCTGAGCGCGAAGAAGCACGAGTGGAGTTCCGCCAAGCCGGTCTGTCAGAACTGATTTTCATTCCCGCTGACTCCATAGACATTGTGGTGTCCGCATGGTCCCTCAACTTCACCCAGGAGTGGTCTCGGGTGTTCCGGGCAGTCTCGCGGGTCCTAGCCCCTAGCGGGATTTTCGTACTAAGCGTCGAGCATCCAATATGGTCGTGCCTGGATCAAACGACCGGAGCGCTGTCTCGTCCCTACAGAGACGGATACAGCGCGCCCAGGCAGTTGATACCTGGAGATCCCGCATCTACAACAGAGTTCTACAGCTACACGATTGGAGGGACCGTCTCATCGTTGATGAAGGAGGGGTTCACCGTCCATCATCTTTTCGAGCTCCCGGCGATCGCACCGCCAACGGATCCGTGGTACAAGGTGTACGCACCCGAGCTAGCTCGGAACCTCCCCCCAGTTCTTCTAGTCAAATGCGGGCTGTGAACTGGCGGGGGCAACAAGTTCTTCGGCTGACCCCTCCTATTGGCAAGCACCTTTCATTGCGGCTGCAAATCACTGTCGACCCGCCACTTCCAGCCCCTTGCTTTGGGCCCACTCGGCCAGCCTTTTGTAAGCCTCCTCTTCGGAGATGGGGCCGTGGTCCAGCCTCAGCTCGAGCAGGTACTCCAGCGCCTCTCCCACCTGGGGCCCGGGGGGAATTCCCAGGAATTCCATGACCCTGTTGCCATCTAGCGGCGGCTTGATTTTAGCCAGCTCCTCTTTCTCACGAAGCTCCGCTATCCGCTGCTCTAGTTGATCCATGCGCCTGGCCAGCTCCTCGGCCTTACGTGGATTGCGGGTTGTGCAGTCACACCGTACCAACTCGTTGAGATCCTCTAGAAGCGGGCCGGCATCTCGTACATACCGTCTTACCGCTCGATCGGTCCATCCCATCGCGTAGGTGTGGAAGCGCAGATGTAGATAGACAAGAGTCCGTACCTCTTCGACTAACGCTTGGGGATACCTCAACTCCCGAAGCCGAGTCTCGGTTATTCGTGCCCCCACCACTTCGTGATGGTGGAAGGTCACCTTACCCTTCTCGTACGACCGCGTCGCCGGCTTGCCTACATCGTGAAATAGAGCTGCGAGCCGAAGCCTCAAGCGGGGAGAAACTTTTGCTGTCACCGCCACTGTGTGCGAAAGAACGTCTTTGTGTCGGTGAATAGGATCCTGTTCTAGGCGGAGTGCTGGAATCTCGGGAATGAATTCCTCTGCCAGCTTGGTGTCGACCAACAGCCACAGGCCCTGCGTCACGTGATCACCCACCAGCAGCTTGGAGAACTCGTCCCGAATCCTTTCTTTCGATACTATGGCCAAGCGCCTGCGCATCTGAGCCATTGCCTCCACAACCCGCTTGTCGGGACGAAAACCAAGTTGGGAAACGAATCGCGCCACTCTCAGCATGCGTAACGGGTCTTCATCGAAGGCTTGCTCTGGTCGGGTCGGCGTCCGCAGCCTTTTGTTGTGCAGATCCGAAGCTCCGCCCCAGGGATCGACAAGTTTCAAGGAAGGCAAAGAAATGGCCATGGCATTTATGGTGAAATCCCGGCGCTTCAAATCTTCCTCAATGGATTTACCGAACGACACCTGTGGCTTGCGCGAGTCCCTCGGGTAAACGTCCGACCTAAAAGTCGTTATCTCCACCTTGGTCCCACCAAGGTCGAGGCCTATGGTGCCAAATTCTTTTCCCGCCAGCCACACCGGTCCGAAGTTTCGGCCAATCTTCTCAATCTCATCGGGAAGCGCATCCGTCGCAAAGTCAATATCGGTCTGAGCGCGCCCTAGAAACAGGTCTCGCACAGTGCCGCCCACGAGATATAGCTGATAGCCAGAGTCGACAAACGCCGACACGAGCGCTTTGATGCGCTCGTTCATCAAAGACTCGAGTCGGGCAAAGACGCTGTGGTTCATTCGATCTGCACCTTAGCGACTTCGCCTTAAGGAAACTGCTCGAGTTTACGACGGTCCTCGCTCGAGAGCGCTATGTCCCTATCCCTAATACAAGAAAGACGGTACGGGGCCGGGAAAAAAGCTTTCCGGCCCCGTAAACCAACATACGAACAGCTTGCCCTAGCCTTGTGGAGGTGGAACCTGGGGCGGTGGCGCTTGTGGAGGTGGAACCTGGGGCGGTGGCGCTTGTGGAGGTGGAACCTGGGGAAATTGGGAGGGCATAGCCGCTTGAGGCGCGGAAGGGGGGGCTTGGGGCATCGGAGGTTGCGGCTGTGGTGGCGCTGTGTACCCTGCCTGGACGTAGCCCATACCAGTCCCCACTACCCCGGACACATCGACTACCCGGGTCTTTGCTACCATGTCGCCCAATCGCAACCGATCTTGTTGTACCAATAGCACGATCAGCTCGATTACACCCAGTAGCGAAAATAAAAGCTGACGCAGTATCGCAGCCCCCCAGTCGCACGGCGACCCATCTTGCTTGATCACTTTGATTCCCTGAAACTTTTTTCCTATGGTCTGGCCGTCCTTCGTTGCCTCAAAGTACGGCTTGTACAAAAAGCCAGCGGCCAGGCCAATGAGCCACAGGAACGGTATCAGAGGTGAAAGACGCAGCACCGCCAAAGGAATCGCAACGATGACTCCTATAACCAGGTAGATACCGACTGAGATCGCCCAGTCAATCAGCCCTGCGACAATCCGCTTGCCGACGTCCGCATTAGGAAGCGCGACCATTGCGCCTCCGTACCCCCCTGGGCCACCATAGGCAGGGGGCGGGGCAGGATATCCTTGCGGCGGACCGCCATAGCCGGGGGGAGGAGTTCCGTATTGAGGAGCGCCCATCGTAATCTCCTTTTCGATCGAGGGAGCGTTACTGAGTCGTGCGAACAATCGACACCGAAGCGATGTCCCAGGCCCCTAAGAGGCAATGCCTCGGCGAGAGCGCGCGTGCGACATTTCTTCACTAGCAGGCTATACGAAAACTACTCCCCTTTCAACTACATCAAAAGATGCCGAAACCAACCTTCCGCCACCGATCCTTACGGCCCGCCCCCGTGTATCTAGCCGGTCGGAGCTAATAGCCCTGCCTGCTGGAGCATGATTCGGAAATCGTGCGGGTTAGTCGCGGAGGTCATTGCATCTCTCAGCGACACAAGTCCGTTCTTGTACAGGTTGAACAGAGACTGATCGAACGTTTGCATACCGTAGTATTCGCCCTCGGCGATGATCTCAGGTATCTGGTGGGTCTCCTCCGGTTTCACGATCTTGTCGAAGACGCGGCCCGTCATAACGAGCACCTCGACCGCTGGGATCCTACCCGAGCCATCGGCTCTCTCTAGAAGCCGTTGGCTTATTATTCCTTTCAACGCGCCTGCCAGCGAGTGCCGAATCTGCTTTTGCTGATGCGGCGGGAAAAAGTCGATTATCCGGTTTATGGTTTCTGTGGCGTCGGTAGTGTGAAGAGTCGACAGAACGAAGTGGCCCGTCTCGGCTGCCGCCAAAGCCGCCCATACCGTCTCGGGGTCGCGCATCTCGCCAACGAAGATCACATCCGGGTCCTGGCGGAGGACTCTCTTCATTGCTTGCCTAAAGTCCTCCGTGTCCGTGCCGACCTCGCGTTGGTTGACAATTGCCATCTTGTCAGGATGAAGAATCTCGATCGGGTCCTCGATGGTGACGATATTCACTCGCTTCGTCGAATTGATGTGATCGATCATCGCCGCGATCGTGGTGGTCTTTCCAGAGCCGGTGGGTCCAGTAACAAGCACTAGTCCCCTTGGCTCTTCGGCAAGCCTCCTCACCACTGGGGGCAGACCCAGGGTTTCAAAGGGCGGGGCACCTGGCAATACGCGTCGCAAGACCAACCCGACTGACCCTCGTTGGCGAAATACATTCACCCTGAACCTGCCGACCCCCGACAGGGCGTATGCAAAGTCGGCCTCATTGATCTTGGTGAATTCGTCAGCCCGGTTTGCGGGCATAATCCGGTAGGCGATCTCTTCTAGCTCTTGAGGGGTTAGCGGTGGCCTGTCGTCCAACACAGTGAGCTGTCCGTCTATGCGTACTATGGGAGGTGAACCTGCCTTGAGGTGCAAGTCCGAGGCTCGTACTTCCACTACGACACGTAGGAGGTCATCGAGGTCGAGCTGGGCCATTGCTCCGCCCCTTTCTCGGGTATCGTCTGCCGCTACCGGACCAATCTCGCTTATCGGCGCCCCGGGGCTAAAGGTTGATACCTTAGCTAGGGTCGCCGGTAAAAGATGTCTTCTTTTGCGAACTAACAGTTCGAAAAAGCTAGCTTTAGCCGGGCGGCTACTGCGAGAGTAAATCCTGGATTCATGGTATCACCGGAACAATCCACACCCCCCGAAGAGTCCAAACGGCAGCCAATGGTCCTCTTCCGCAAGGGAAAATCCGTGCTCGAACTTAGATTCTGGTACGGCCCGAGTGGCGCGCGCCCCGTTATCGCATCCAGATCCACGGCGCTTCCCAGCCCCTCTATGCTCGAGCAAGCGTTGGCTGTAGCAGCCCAGGCTGGAATCGATACCCTCTACACCGAGGCCTTACACCCGGCCATGGCAGCTCTGTTTCTAACAGCGGGTTTTACCGTTACAGAAGAGCTCGTCGTTTTGAGTCGTCGTCTAGGCCTGGTATCGCGATTACCGGCTGCAAAAAGGCCTAAGGTTCCAATAGAGATAGCTTTCGTAGATTCCAGCGCGGATCCCTCCTGCTACGAGGAGCTCGCCGTCCTCGACAGACGGGCCTTTGACGGGTTCTGGTCTCTAGATTCCCGCGGTCTATGGGAGGCTGTACGGTCCACCCATACAGCCTCCGTTCTCGTTGCTAGGTGTGTGGCCCAACGCGGCGAAACTTCGTCGCCCACAGATAAGTCAGCTGCTTTCTCTCAGAAAGATTTAGCTGACGGCACAATTTCCCTTTTCGATACCTCTTTTGCTGGAAACGTCGTCGCTTATGCGATAGTCGGGTATTACAAACGAACAGCCTATCTCCAGCGCCTAGCCGTGGATCCGGCGCTCGAGGGAAACGGCATCGGCACTAGCATCGCAGTGGCTGCCCTGGCTCGGGCCAAGCGCCGCCTGGCTGCGATAATGTGGGTAAACACGCCTGTTCGCAACGAGCGCGCCCTCTCGCTATACGAATCCCTCGGGTTCAGGAGACATCCCACGCCGCTTCTCGTACTAAAAAGACAGTTCACGACATCGTCGATCTCTCGAGAACCTCGATCTGCCCCCAAGCCGGCCACCATGCCCGGAGTTAACGATGACGATGACTCCTAGCTATCGAGTTTTCCCCGCGTCTAAGCGCTTCGGACTGCTTGTTCTAGTCATTTTTCTGGCTTTAGCTCACGCGGTAGGCAGGGGAGCTGTGCCCGCCGCGGCTGCGTCGAAGCTGGAGCACGAGAGAGTTCCGCGTGCTCACGCACCAGCGGTGCTGTACCGAGAAACGCCCGACTCTCCCGTGTTTACCGAAATTGTCCAAGGTAGTGCTTTTTCCGAGTCTGCACCCGCTGTACAGCTGGAAATAACTGCTCAATCGTTTTCGGTCTTTCCGGGATCGGATGTTTTTGTCGACGCACTTCTTAAAATTCGCGACCGTCGCTTCCTCTCCGATACTGCAACAGCTGATCTTCTTCTGAGTGCACCAATTCAGTCGCCCTCCGCTTTGCACGCGGTGTTAGAGGGCAAAGAGACTGTCACCTCTCACAGGGTCGCACGTCACTCCCTGGCTATTCCGTCCTCTATGAACGGGCAGGAGCACTCAGTAACTGTTCCTGTTTCTTTTCGAGCCAAAGCCAACGTAGCGTCTGCAGAAGAGAAGTCGATTACTTTTCCCAACACGGGGGTTTATCTACTCAAGATCGCCGTCTTCTCATCACCGCGAGACGACGTACCTGTCGCTACGGCTGAGACCTTCGTTGAATTCTCATACGGTAAGCCGTCCCCGAGGCTCTACGTCGGGCTGGTTGCCCCCCTAGCCGCTCCCCCGCTGGCGAGCTCGCTAGACAAGCGCTTCTCGGCATCCGATAGCTCATCGCCGGCCCTAGACCGCGGTACAGGCCGTGACGCGCCCTTCTCCCGTGAGGAAATGTCCCGACTGGCACGCCTGGCAAAGATCTACGGATCCGCTACCGATTTGCCCCTATCTCTCGCCTTTCAGCCATCCACCATTAGCGAGCTTGCAGGCTTGGCGTCGGCACGAGACGCCTCCTCCGTTGACTCCGCCCTATCTAAAGCGACTCTCGATTACGCGGTCGCTGCTGCTCGAGATTCAAAAAACGAAGTTCTCTCTTCCCCGTTCTGCTTCCTGACGGCTCCGTTCTACTCGAGTCAGGCGCTCCAAGCGGAACTCGCCAGGCAGTGGGAGCTCGGACGCCGCGTCCTCGAGGATGTCACCTCCAGGAGTGGAACTACCGAGGTTGCCCTTCCTCCCCTAGATGGATTCGACCTAGCTTCGCTCAGGCGCGTGCCGGACGCGGGATTCGGGGCGGCGCTTATGAGGTCTACCGACTTCGGCGAGAAAACCCGCCCCCCAAGAACTCAACCGGTGCTGGCCGATATCGGTGACGGTTCGGTTCTCCCGGTCTATGCGGCGCTAGACGAAATTTCTCCCGCCCTTGCAGCTTTGGACATGAAAACGCCGCGTCTTTCGCCTGCTGCAGTTGCCGCCACCCTAACCACGATAGCACTGGATTCCTCCACCCCAAAGGGTGTGCTCCTACTCCCTCCGTTTCGCTGGAATCCAGACCCCCTGGGCCTCGAGGCATTCGTCTCTATGCTCACCCAGTCTCCGTTTTTGACGGTCGTTCCCGTCAGCGACCTCTTCGAAAAAGTTCCGCTTGCAATTGGCCCGAAGAAAGGGCGGGCCATATCTCAGGTTCGCTCTCGCAGCAGCGACGGCCGGCAGTCGCTGGTTCCATCTGTCACCAATGCAACATTGGCAGTCGAAGGGCTCCGATCGATGGCGGGTGCGACCAGCCCATTGGTGATCGATGCAACCCGAGCACTAGATCTCGCACCCTCCGTCGCCCTCGCACGGGATCCGGACTCCTCGCCGGAGGCTGGAGAGCCGGCTTTCGACGCTGGTTATCTCGAAGTCGATCGTTTCGTTAGAGCGATAGCATCAAAGATCTCCATCCCCCCTACCGCGGGCATCACCCTCACAGCTCAATCGTCTCTCATTCCTTTGCGCATCGAAAACGCTCTGGATCAGCCCGTGGACGTCGCCATATCACTCAGCAGCGACAAGCTTGTTTTTCTCAAGGGGGAGACGATGTCGCCGGTCACCGTGCCTCCTGGAGGCTTCACAGTCAATATTCCTGTCGAAGCGGAGTCAACGGGAGCATTTCCGTTGCACGTTTCCGTTTCCTCTCCGGACGGCAAACTTGTCCTAGCCTCCCAACGACTGGGGGTGCGTTTCATGCGGGTCGGGCCCCTCGCCTTGGCTCTTGGGGCCGGCGCCCTATTCGTGCTCGCCTACTGGTGGGCTAGCGACACCATTCGTCGGCGACGCAAAGGGGATGTGGCATCTGATGCCCAGAGCCAAACATAATTTGACACGATAACCGCGCTATCGACGGCGGGAGATAAACCCTCTTCCTCTCTGCGCGGGTTAGTATTTACCGGGTCCGGTACTCCGCTGTCGAGATTCTGGAGGTTTCTGTTGGGCACAAGAGCGGCCCGTCACCGAGACGAATATGGTCAAACGAAGTTCTGGCAGCTATTTGTAATCCTTATAGTTCTCGTAGTCCTAGGCTATGATGCACTTTCCCCCCAGATAGTAAAACTTCAGCTTTCTGACAAGGCGAAGAGTGCTGCCTTGGATGCCTCGCAGACGGCCGTTCGCTCCGCGGCGGCTTCTTACGCAGAAAAGTACAATACGGTTTGCAGCATCGTGGTCAAGAACCTGCAGGAGTATGGGGCCAAGCTGATCCCTCCGAGGCCTGGAAGCGACTGTCCGGACCTAGACCTCGATGGCACAGTTACTTTCAGCGCGGAGAAACCAGCTCCCTCTTTGGTCTTGAAGCACTTAGGGCTCCGCAACTACTACACCGTAAGGGTGGACGTCAACGTCCGCTTCAGCGGTGGCATCTAAGCGCGAGCTTTCAGGCAGGTATGTCCTTAGGAGGCTTCTCGCCTCTGGTGGACAAGCATCGGTTTGGGAAGCTCGCGACATCCGCTTAGGTCGACAAGTGGCCGTAAAGCTCCTCTCCCCCGAGATGGCAGCCCGCCCCGGCGTTGTAGAACGATTCAGGCGAGAAGCGCTGGCTGCTGCTTCTCTTCTACACCCCAACATCGCCCAGGTCTACGACTCCGGGCGAGAGGATGGCAGCTATTTCATAGTCATGGAGCTGTTAGAGGGCGGTTCGCTCGCACAACTCCTCGCAATCAGGCCATTGGACCAAACCGAGGCTGCGGTCGTCGGAACTGCTGTTGCTAGGGCCCTCGCCTATGCCCACTCCAAAGGAATCCTCCACCGAGACGTAAAGCCCTCCAACGTCATATTCACCCACACTGGGTTTCCCAAACTCGCTGACTTTGGAATCGCTCGCAGCCTCGATACCCTGTCATCCGAACTCACCTCTGACGGCGCTGTGGTGGGGACGCTTTCTTACATGGCCCCGGAGCAGATTCTTGGCGGGTCGATAAGCGAGGCCACCGACATTTACTCGCTGGGGCTCGTTCTATACGAAGCCCTCTCAGGTCGGAATCCCCGCAAAGAAGCGAGTTTAGCCCGGGCGGCAGCGAGAGCATCGATGTCGCTTCCCTCCCTCGCGCAGATCGTAGACGGACTCGACCCAGAGATCGTCGGACTCGTGGATAGTTGCTTAGCCGTGGACCCAGCTTCGAGACCCCAGCGGGCAGACGCGGTTGCAGAGGTGCTATCGGGCTTTACGTTCGGAAAGACAGAGCTGGACCTTACGCTGTTTTCAGGGCCCGAAGACGAGGCGGCCACTGTAACGGCCAACACCCAGGGTCTAGCGGTCGCAAACCCCAAAGTCGTGTCCGGGCGGGGCGACACTGCATCGCTCTTAATCGCCCCCCCTAACGAAGTCGACCTCCCAGAAAGGGCGAGTGCCTTATCTGAAGAGGTTCATGTACCGTCTCTTTCGCGGGCGCTGAGGGTCGCCACCGTCCGAGGCTCTTTACGGTTCGCGGCTGCAGTATTCGTAGCCGCTGTATTCGGATGGATAGGGTGGAACACCGCCGGAGCGCTGTCTTTTCGCCTAGCGCACCTCATATCGAAAGTATTCACCTTTGCTGGTCAGTGAAAAAATTGCCTGGCGACACGGTTCCTCACTCGATGGTTAAAAAAGAAGAACAGGAGAGTCTAGAGGCCCGCATAAAAAAGCTGGCTGCAGCTTACTTACGATCTCCAAGCGCGGAGACGGCGGCAAAGCTCGCGGACGCCGTGTATCCGACTCTGTTCTGGGCGGCCTTCGAGATTGGCGGAACCTTCGAGGAGATATCGGCCTCGACGCTCGCTGCGCTTCGCGCCTACTTCCAAAAGTTGCAAGATCCTTCCGTTCTCGAGGATCAGTCGGTGGCGTCCCTCTATCGTCTGACTTTTTCCGTCGCTGCAAGCCGGGCCATTGACCACGAGCGACAGCCCAACAGGCCCTCATCCCCAGGCACCGAGGCGTCCCGGAGCAACGAGGATCTACTAGAAGTAGGCAAGACATCGCCTACACCTCTGAACGAGAGCGCGCGACGGGGCGTGGCGATTCTAAAAAAAGCAGCTGGTGATCCATCGAGATGTTTGTCCCTGGCTCCCGCTGTAAGAGAAGCTCTTGGATCGCTTCCCGCTCGCTATAGAGTGGCAGTAAGAATTTACTTGTTATCGCCCAGCCCGTTCTCAGAAGTCCCGCACGAGCTGCTCGATGCGAGCGGGGAGGCAATTAAAGGCCCTTCGACCGTTGCTGCCCTTGCCTCGGCTGCGGCAGTTGCACTTTTCGAACACATCGGAAGGGTCGTCGACGATGAGTAGCGCTTCTCACGTCCCTTTGAGCAAGGTGATTGAGGTCATATCTTCTGGCGCACCAAAGAGCGATCGCGCTGTGCTCGAGCATCTTCAAAAATGCGAAGAGTGCCGGCTCGTCGCTGAAGGCTATGCGGCCCTCCGCAAAGTTGTCCGCAATTTGCCTCGGCCGGATCCGCCCGAGGAACTTCGCAAGCAAGCGGTTTCGCTCGCTGCTACCCTGGCCCAAGACCAGATCCGGCGCCGCAGGGTCAACCGGATGCGCATCGCCCTGAGCGCCATCTTGGCCGGCGCAGTCCTGGCGGGCTTTGGGGTGTGGCAATGGACTAGGACTCGCACCCCCTCCGGAATCGAAGCTCCCACACCTGCTCCCCCTTCCCGCGACAGCGTAGTTACCCCTTCTCCAGACAGCCAGAGGGCCCCGAGTCCGCAGCCTACCTTTGTTTCTAAGGGGCGTATATTCGATGACGCGCAGCGCGTCCGAGATGCCCTCAGCTCCGACCCGACAGTGGAGGCGTTCCGCCGGTACTACAAGGCATCGGACGTCGGCTCTAACCAGCGGTCGATGCAAATGCAGCTCGGAGAGCTCGCCGGGAACGTCAAGGGTAGAACTCCGGCCGAGTGTATGAACGTCGTCTTGCGAGGAATACCCCGGCCAACCCTTCCCGCCTATGTGGAGCGGGCTCGCTACAACGGCCGAGATGCATGGCTAATGGTGTTTGTATATTCGCCAGATTCCCAGCCCGACTCCGCCCTATCGGGAGTAATCTTTTACGCTACGGCTGTCGAAGACTGCACCTTTCTCGCGACAGCGTTTTGGGCCTAGCTGAGTCGAGCGGCTCTGCTCTCTGTTATATTCGCTCGTACTCACAGCCTTTCTGGGAGGGCTTCGAAGGCTTCGCAGACGGCCACGGTTTTCTTTTCGATATCGAAGACTTGGAGGCGCAAACGAACATGGACGACGCCCCGCACCCCGGCGGAGTAAGCGAGCCTAGACCCAAAGAGGGTAGGCTCCGATCTATAGCTGAACGAGACAGTCGGGCGGATTTGGGGGTGCTCGGCGATCCCGCCCTTGCAGTCAAAGTCGTAGATCGCATAGATGGCGCTATAGACATCGTCCGTAAAAGAGTAGTGCGGCCGATAGAGCGGGCGGCAACCGCCGTAGCCCTTGGCCTGCTGGCGGTCATAGCTGGCTCTGCCGCGCTGATTCTAATCCTCATCGGGGTTTTCCGGTTGGCCTCCGAGCTTTTCTCTCCCTACGAATGGATTGCTCACGCGATCTTGGGGGTTTTACTCGTTACCGTAGGAATCTTCGTCTTTTGGAAAAAGGCCTTCAGGGAGAACTGATGCTCGACATCACCCCGCGTCGGTGGACACTAGCTTAAGCCTGTGGGGCTTTCAGGTCTGGAAGAGGTTCCGCTATGCCAGGTAGATCCGAGACCAAAGAGGGGGGGCTCAGCGAGGTCATAATCGTCGGCGGAGGCCCCGCCGGCCTCACCGCGGCGGTGTATACAGCCCGTGCCCTCCTTGATCCGGTAGTGCTGGAGGGAGAGTTGGGGCCGTTCGGTCAGCAGCCTGGGGGGCAGCTTATGCTCACGACCGAGGTGGAGAATTACCCCGGATTTCCAGAGGGGATTCTCGGCCCCGACCTAATAGGTCGCTTTCGCACGCAGGCGGAGCGATTTGGAGCCAAGCTTGTCGGAGCTGCTGCAACTGCGATCAACTTACAAAAACATCCATTCGAAGTCCAAACCGCTGACTCCATTTACTACGCTCGGGCTCTAATCCTAGCCATGGGCGCTTCGCCCAAGAGGCTCGGGGTGCCCGGGGAATCCGAGTACATGGGAATGGGAGTTTCGACGTGTGCTACGTGCGATGGCGCTTTCTTTAGAAACCGCAAAGTTGCGGTCATAGGAGGTGGCGATTCGGCTATGGAAGAGGCCCTGTTTCTAACCCGGTTTGCGGATAAAGTCACCGTGATTCACCGCCGGGACGCATTGCGGGCCAGCAAGATAATGCAGGAGCGCGCATTTGCCAACCCCAAGATCGAGTTCGTGTGGAACTCAAAGGTACTAGAGATCATGGGCGAGCAAGTTGCGACCGGTGTTCGACTAGAGAATGTAAAAACTGGCAAAGTCACAGAAATCCCGTTCGACGGAATTTTTGTAGCAATAGGCCACGCCCCCAACACCGATCTCGTCAAAGGGCAGCTCGAGTTGGACGAGCTCGGATACATAAAGACTCGGGACTTTACTAGGACATCGGTGGAGGGCGTATTCGCCGCTGGCGACGCAGCTGATCGCCGCTACAGGCAGGCCGTCACCGCAGCTGGATTGGGATGCATGGCTGCCATCGATGCATCGAGATGGCTCGACGAAAACCCTGTTATCGAACCAGAGGACAAAAACGCAGATACGTCTCGAGATAGAAAATGAGCCGAAACAATATCGTCACTCTCCAACAACCTGGCTTCGACGAGTTTGTGAAGTCATCAACTATTCCGGTTCTGGTCGACTTCTGGGCGGAGTGGTGCGGCCCCTGCAAGGCTATGGAGCCGGTTCTCGAAGAACTTGCAGCAGAGTACGAGGGTCGTTTGGTCATCGCAAAAGTAAATGTCGACTCCGAGCCCGACCTGGCCGCGCGATTCGGGATTATGGCCATACCAACTATGGTCCTTCTCAGTGAGGGCGAAGAGGTCGAGAGGATTCGAGGCGCCCTGCCACGCCATGCCCTCTCGGACCGGCTGGCCAAGCACCTGTCGACCGGACCATCTCCGGAGCCTCGGACCTAACGTCGTCGACGACCTGCAGGCCGGGGGTAAAGTGACCCGACCAGCTAGTCAAGGAAGTGCTTCTCCCTCCGACGAGGTACTGCTACTTTGAGTTTTGGAACTTTTGGGAAAGGAAGCGCTGGTTCGAAGATCAGCGAGCTCCAGACGCGACTGCGCTCGCTCGGATACGCGATCGACGATACCGAGGTTTCTACGGGCCAGTTCGGTCCCTCGACTGAAGCAGCGGTCCGCTCATTCCAACAGGATCACCGCTTGTTGGTAGACGGCTTGGTCGGTCCCGAAACCTGGGAGACGCTGATAAGCGCAGGCGTATCTCTTGGAGACCGGCTCTTGTACTATACCGAGCCGATGCTGGAAGGAAGCGACGTCGCCGAGTTGCAAGGTCGGCTCAACGCCTTAGGCTTCGACTGTGGTAGAGCCGACGGCGTGTTTGGCCCTCTCACCGAGCGAGCCCTCAAGGAGTTCCAGCGCCAGGCTGGCGTCGTAGCAGACGGCGTGTTTGGCCCTCTCACCCATGCGGCCCTAGAGACTCTAGGAGAGCGAGGGCGCCTCCTGAGTGGTGGCTCACCCACAGAGGCGTTTCCTCCAAACTTAGGCCTACGCGGCGCCAGAGTTTACATCGACACTCCATCTGGCTTCGAACGCCGGACGTCGCCTGCTATCGACGCAGAGATCGCACGTCTTTCCTCGTCTCTCGCAAACGCCCTGGCACGGCACCTCGATGACCGAGGGGCGATAGGACACCAGCGAAGACGCGTCGGTCAATATCTCACCGCCGAAGAGCGAGCCGCTCTCGCCAACGCGACCGATCCTCACGTTGTCGTCTCGCTTGGGATGAACTGGGCTCCCGATCCGGACGTAGCTGGCACCGCATCGTACTACTTCGCTGGCTCAAGCGGATTCTCAAAGGGAGGGCGCCGCCTTGCGGCCCTATGCCAGGAGTCACTAGTGCGAACGCTGGGTCGTCCGGATTGCAGAATTCATGGGCGGAGCTGGGCGATATTGCGGCGCACTCAAGCCCCATGCGTGGTAGTCGAGCCGCTCACGATATCCAACCCGGAAGAAGCCAGACTCGCTCGATCAAGGGATATCATCGAATCGATAGCTGCGGCACTGGTCTCTGCCCTGGAAAAGTACTTCTCCGGCGAGCAGGCTGGATAGAAATGTTTCTATGTCCTTGCCCCGATTATTCCTCGCGCTTGCAAACCGTTTCAACGATCCTCTCGAGGTCGGACACGTCTGCGAAGCGTATCGTGATCGTTCCGCCACCTCGTGCCCCAGGCATTACTGAAACCTCCGTCTGAAGAGCTCGTTCCAACAAGCGCTCCGCCTCCACAAGACCGGCCGCTGGCACCTTCGCCGAGCTTTTCCTTTTGACGCGCCCACGACCACACGCCTCCCGCTCTCGAAGCGCCCCGTCTGCGGCCTCCGCTAGGCGTCTCGCTTTTTCCTCGGCTTGCCTGACTGACAAGCCCGCATTCGCTATTTCCACCCCGAGCCGCTCCTGAGCGAGCCTGTCCTGAACCATGAGAATAGCTCGGGCGTGCCCGGCGGTTATCTTTCCCTCGGCAAGCAGCCTTTGGACTGCCGGTGGCAGCTGAAGCAGCCTCAAGGCGTTGGATATGGCGGGTCTAGACTTTCCGACCTTGGCGGAGATCTCGTCGTGTGTGAGGTTGAAGTCCTCAATAAGCTGCTGGTAGGCACTAGCCTCCTCCAGGGGTCCCAGCTGTTCCCTCTGCAAGTTCTCGGTCAAAGCGTGAACCACTGCATCCGTGTCGTCAACGTCGCGCACTATTGCGGGGATTTTCCTAAGGCCGGCCCTACGTGCCGCTCGCCATCGTCTCTCGCCAGCGATTAGCTCGAAGTCATCCTCCCTCCGCCGTACAATCACTGGTTGCAGGAGCCCCACTTCCCGGATGGACGCCGAAAGCTCATTTAGCGCCTCTTCGTCAAAGTTCTGTCTGGGCTGATAAGGACTCGGCTTAACCTTGTCTATTGCTATCTCTTCGAGGTATCCGCCCTCTTCGCTGGGGGGGATAAGTGCGGCAATCCCTTTCCCCAGCCCTCCTCTGCGCCTCATTTCAATAGACCTCCTCTGTGCTCAATGCAAGACGGCTTCCTGAGGAGTCTTTCCTCCTCGAGGACAGCCTCACGCTACCTCGCCCCCGTGTGACCCACCTCTCTCTGGGGTGAGGTTCCCCCTAGGTCGATACCCGCTGTTCCCCACACTCTTGCCACAAGCTCCTCGGCGGCCGCGCGATACGCTGCTGCGCCTCTGGAGGATGGATCGAAAATCGCGATAGGCTCTCCGTAACTGGAGGCCTCTGCAAGTCTCACCGACCGCGGGATCACCGTCTGGAAGACCAAATCCCCAAAATGCTCCCTCACTTCCCGAGCCACCTCCGCCGATAGACGCGTCCTTGCATCAGCCATCGTCAGAAGCATTCCGATTACGCTAAGGCTCTTGTTCAGGCTGCGCCGAACGAGAGAGACGTACTCTAGAAGCTGGCTCAATCCCTCCAACGCAAAGTACTCACACTGGATGGGGATCAGCACAGCATCTGCGGCCGTGAGCGCGTTCACTGTGAGTAGCCCTAGTGACGGAGGGCAGTCAATTAGGGTTATGTGGTGATCGTTTCGCACCCAATCGAGTGCCTGCCGGAGCTTGGTCTCGCGCGCTATCTCGGCGACAAGTTCGATCTGGGCGCCCGCCAGGTCGCCACAGGCTGCTATCAGTCGCATTCCCCCGACTCCGGGGACGTCGACCGCTATTGTTCGGGGATCTTTGGCTCCGGTTATAGCCTCGTAGCTGGTTGAGCCTGCCAAGTCCGAGGCCTTAACCCCGACTCCGGTGGTGAGGTTCGCTTGTGGATCCAGATCGACCGCTAGGACTCTATAACCCATCGACGCTACCCACGCGCCGATGTTGATCACGGTCGTTGTTTTCCCAACCCCACCCTTTTGATTAGCGACAGCGATCACCGTCCCCCCACGTGGAGGCGACGGGGGGCCTTCGGTGTATTCCTTGGTCGACGACGCCAATTCTGATTTATGCTCCATCTCCAGGACCAACGTGGGCTCGTCGTCTTCAGAATTCGGAGTATTAGGGTCATAACTCACTGTCGTAGAGGGGTTTCGAACTTCATCACCAGTAGCTCGCCTCGAGATGCTAAATGAGAAGGCCTCGTCCACTTTCCCACGAGTCCGGCCGCGCGGCAAGCACTCTCGCATGCCAACCTGGATTCCCGGTCCGGGCGTCCTGCCCACACTACAGCTGTTCCATCTTTTTCAAGGTGTGCCGCCGCTATCTGAGGCGTTCTTAGTAAGGGTGCCACCGCCCTTACCAGCACTACGGAAAACAACCTGTTTTCTTGCGCTGACACGGCCTCGGCTTCGTCTAACAAATGTGCGACCGGAATACTCTCACGCTGAACGAAATGTCGTTCCGAGGATGTCATGCGTATCATCTTCGGCCGATTCCAACACGCATCGCTGGGTGAGACGACGACTGCCGGCACCCCGAGCTCAAAGCAGATCCTCGCCATGAATGCCCGCCGCTTCCTTGACCTCTCTACGAGGAATACTCTTGGCAACGGTGCTCCCGCCGCTACCCGCCATCTTCGGTCCACCCCAACACTCGATTGTCCGTTCTCCCCGTCTTCGTCTCTTTCACCGCTATGTCCCACCCCATGCAAATCGGCTCCTTCGCTGGCGCTGCCATCGTTCTTTTCGGGTTTACCTTTCCGGACGCCATCGACTAAAAGAGCAACCACGACACCAGGAAGGCCATTTCCCGACCCAATGTCTGCAATCGTCTCCGCCGAGGCGAGGTCGGGCAACAACTCCAGGACCGCTGCACTGTCTTCAATGTGCTCTAATACTTTTGTAGGAGTTCGGTCTCCCCGAGATAGGGTCCCGGGGGCTTCCATCAGCCTAAGGGCGTACGATAGGAGGGCGCGAGTTACGTCGCCTTGCGGGCAGAAACCCAGGGTTCGTACCTTCTCTACCAGGTTGGATACGCCGGTCTCCAGATCTAGCAATTTCAACGTTCCATCCGAGTTTTCATCCCGGGCCCCATTAGAACATGACCGTGAAGCCCCCTCCACCTAACCAGCGGTAGCCGCCAGCAACGGCACAGATCGTGGGTTTCCGCTTTTGTCGACAGAACCCGGTTCTATGTGCCTCCAGGCTCGCTGTTGGCGGATATTGGCTAGGTCCGGGTGTTTTCCAGGAGCAAGACAATCTCTTTAGACATCAAACGCGGCAAATCCGAGAAGGGACGCTTGGGCGCCCACTTCCGGAGGGGCCATGTGAGAGTTTCACGTGAAACTACCCCAGGGTCTGTCGCAAATACTGAAAAGTCAGATGGGAGCGTCTCGTTTTACATGAGGCCTTCTAGCGCATAAATCGCCCAGGATTGTCCCATGAGCCCCTCGCTCTCGCTCAGGCTGCAAGTTTAAACCCCTACATATCTCAACTGCGTCGTGCGCCCCCGGGTTTTTAGCGAAAATTTCGAAAGCCACGCCGTGTGGCTCAAGCCGGCACTATGACCACGCTCCGCCTCGGCTCTTCCCCCTCCGAGTAGGTTCGCACACCTTCGACGGTCTTCACCGCATCGTGAACAATTTTTCTGTCAGCAGCCGACATTGGTTTCAGCGTGATTTGCTTGTTTTCTCGCACTGCCTTTTCTGCCAAGTTTCTCGCAAACTCCTCGAGCTCCCGGCGCCTCTTCTCTCTATAGCCAGCAACATCGACGACGATGCGCGCCTTGCTACGCAGTCGCCGAGCCACGACCGTCCTCGTCACTTCCTCTATTGCGTGTAGCGTCGCTCCGTGGTGCCCTATTAGGATTCCCAGTCCGTCCCCGTCGATAGTTGCCACCACAGTCCCTTCCTCTGCGGTCGCATCCACTTTGGCCCTGAGCCCGAAGACATCCACCAATCCCTCGAGAAATTCCCTTGTCAGGCGGGCTGCCGCTGGCGCTGTTGCCTCAGGAGGAAGACCTTCTTTTGGCCTCACCCTAACCTTGGCCTTTGCCCCGAAAAGCCGCCCAACCAGCGGCTTGGACAAAACTTCGATTTCTGCCTCCTCTTCGGACAGCTGCGCCTCTTCTAGAGCGGCTGCTATCGCCTCCTCGATGGTCTCTCCACTTGCCTCTATCCACTCCACCGACGTTCACCTTTCCTTCTTGGCTACGGAGTTATTTCTAAGTCCTATCATTCATGTGTCCACGCCCATGAGTCACACCGCCGTGTCCGGCCACGTATGGCTCCCTAGACCCTTGAATCTCGCACCCCTAAGGGGCGAGATGCTCGCATACGCCCAGATAGCGGAGTCCGCACAGCGCAATGATTATGCTGCCCATAGCTCTAACAACGAGCAGCGGCGGCCCCTCATTGCGAATACGACCCCAGCTGCCAGACGAAAAGTCACCGCTTCCTCCTCCGCTTCTTTGGCCGCCGACCAGCTCCTGCTGCTTCTGCCACCACTCGGCGCTCTTCCGAGTTCGCCTGTTGGCGCAGGGTAGATGAACCAGCCCTATATCCGGTTGCGTTGGATGTGCGGTTGCTGTCGCGTCCTTTAGCGCCGTTGCTAAGTCTTGCCTCGCTACTCTCCACATGCGACCCGTTCTTGGTTGACACCTGTTTTAGAGATTGATCGATTTTGGCCGCTGCTTCTTCCCTGTGCCTCAACAGCAAACGCTGCTGTCCAATCTGAATTAAATTCCCTACTAAGAAGTAGATGCCAAGCCCAGCGGCCAAGGTATACGTAATGAACCCGAACACGATAGGCAAGACCTGCTGCACCGCTTGAGCTTGCGGATTTATCTCGACATCGCTCGATTTTTGCATCTGTCGTTGCTGATACCACTGCGTGGCTGTGACCAGGCCGACCAAGAGTAAAAATAGGAAAAAGGCCACCCCTCTCTGGCCAGAGCCCGGCCTAGTAAGGTCAATTCCCAAAAGGCTCACTCGATGGTGCTGAATCGCCTCGAACAATGAGCTCCACGGCGGAAGAAAAGCCGTCCCGGGCGCGCACTGCGATGGCTGACCCACCTCATTGGTGCAAAAATCTGTCACCGCACCGGCGAATCTATGGGTAGGTGCAGCGCCCCATGCGACCCCAATTGCCGACCAAATTACGAACATGATGGGCGCCTGGACTAACAGTGGAAGGCATCCACCCAAAGGGTTGACGCCGTGGCGTTGGTAAAGTCCCATAACCTCTTCATTGAGGCGGACCCGATCATCTTTGTACTTTTGCCTCAGTCGCATTAGCTCCGGCTGAAGCTTTTGCATAGCTGCCATTGCTTTTACTTGTTTTGCGGTGAGCGGATATAGCGCTGCCCGCACAGCCACGGTGAGAAGCGCTATGGCGAGCGCATAACTCCGGCACACCGCATACAGCCCAGCCAGCGCTCCGCCGACGAGGCGCACGAGCACCCCGTAGACCGCCCCGAGTAGATTCCCTCCAGCAAGGTCTCGACTCAAAGCATCGTAAAGATACGCAAGATAGCGTGACATCACTCAACTTCTCGCTTTCGCACGGGATCGTAACCACCCGCTGCCCACGGATGGCACCGCAGTACCCGCCTCGCCGCCATAAGCCAACCGGCGAAGAAGCCATACTCGGTCAGTGCCTCGATGGCATACTCAGAACATGTCGGCAAATACCTGCAGTGTGAGCCAAGGAGTGGGCTGACCGTCCGTTGATAAATACGGATCATGCTCACACTCAACCTGGTGCGCCCGCTGCGCTGGCCCCATGCTTCTTCCTTTCGCTTGCTAAGTTTGCGGTTACCGCTGAGGTTTCCGTTAGACCTGGACTCTCCACGTAATTTCGGAGCGGGACTCTGCCTCGATCGCCCTGCCTGCACAAGTACCCGCTTCACGATCTTTCGCAACTCTTCTGCAGGGATCCGCTCGGCGCCGGGCCCTGCAATCACGACATATTCAAATCCCTCCCTCAGAGCCTGTCGGCTTTCCCACACGGCCGCCTTCACCCGTCGACGCGCCCGGTTGCGCCTCACGGCGCTTTTGAAGCCCCGGGTGGCAACGACGGCTATCTTGTAGCGCGGAGTGAACGCCGCCTCACCTTTCTTAGAGTAGCCCGTGCCACGGCTCTCCCGAGCCACAGCCCGTACAGGCCCACTACGAGCCCTCTCGCCTTCGCTCAACACGGCCGCGATCGATTTCGATCCTCGAAGCCGGTATCTCCTAGGAATCACTCCCACACCGTGGGTACCCAACACCGGGACCCGCGTCGCGCCTACGCGCTCAGCCGCTCTCGGCCCCTGGCCCTTCTGCGCGAGATGATGGTTCGTCCCGCCCTGGTGCGCATACGATGCCTAAAACCGTGACGGCGCTTGCGACGTCTATTCTTGGGTTGAAACGTCCGTTTCATCAATCCGTCCCAGATTCAGCCAGCCTCCTGGCACCTGACCCCTCACCAGACCATTTATTCTTCCTCGACAGTGTACACCGGCGGTATTCCGGGGTCCCCCGTAGGTGGCAACGTCCTTATGTCTTCCGCCATGCGGAATTACCAAGGTTACAACGCGCCCAATTAACACATCCAGCTGTATCTTCGCCTCCGTTGCCGGGGGTTGTACCCAAAATCTGCAGCACAACCTCAGCCTCTCAAGCAATACAGGCAAAAACTCCCATGTCAACTGCGTTTCCTATGGGCCAATTGACGTGTTTCGGCATACATGTATACTCATCACGCATTTCCCCGAGTAGGTAGGGCCATATCCTCTAGGGCTACCGCCTAAGCGGAGGTTTCCAAACAAGGCGAGCGCCGCTTCACAAGGGCAGTAACGTACGGCGGGCTCGCTAGCAGGGGATTAGGCGGTGGTTAGAACTACCAGTTATCAATGGTTTTCCACAATTTCTGTGGAAAACCTGGTGGTTTCTATGGCTAATTTCTGGCCAAGACGTGCGCTGGTTTTGGAGGGCTTCTGTGTCTAATATCTCCGGTGAGCTGACCATCGAGTTATGGGAGTCCTGTCTTCAAAACCTCTCCTCCCGGGTTTCCGCCGCCACCGTAAAGACTTGGCTGGCTCCTACCAAGCCTGTCTCTATACGCGGGGAGACTGTCGTTATAGCGGTGCCCAATCCCTTTATTGAGCAGCGGATCAGGGAGGGTCTCCTTCCCTGCCTCGAGACCGCTCTTTCCGAGTTGACTGGTATTGCCCAACCTCGAATCGAGTTCGTCGTCGACCCCGATATGCCTCTGGGGGAGGTTCCTGTCGCTCCCACGGTATCGACCGCGGCCTCTTCCTCTTCTTCGAGCCCAGCCCGACAGCACGCAACTTCACTTTCGGGTACGGCACACGGTGTTCGCCCTGACAGCCACTCCTCAAGATCCCAGCATCAACGTCCTTCAATGCAGAGACTTTCGCCGAAGTACACTTTTGACAACTTTGTGGTCGGCGACTCCAATCGTCTCGCACATCACGCTGCCCGCGCTGTCGCCGAGCAACCAGCCCAGGTTTACAACCCTTTGTTTATCTACGGGGGGGCTGGACTGGGTAAAACTCATCTCCTCCATGCAATAGGAATGGAGGTCAATAGGCTCTATCCCGAGCGCAAGGTGGAGTATGTCACGTCAGAGAGCTTCATTTCCGAGTTCATAATGGCTATCCAATACGACCGGACGAGCCAGTTCAAACAGCGCTACCGTTCAGTAGACGTGCTACTCGTGGACGATATCCAATTTCTGGCCAATTCAGAAAAGACCCAGGAGGAGTTTTTCCACACTTTCAATGCTCTATACAACGATGACAAACAGATGGTTATCTCCTCGGACCAGCCCCCTGGCCAGATTGGCTCCCTGGAGTCGCGACTGCGCAGCCGTTTTTCCCTCGGTCTTACCGCAGATATCCAGGCACCTGACTTTGAGACCCGCGTCGCTATCCTCAGAAAGTACGCTTCCAACCATAGGGTAAGGGTCCCGGACGAGGTACTTACCTACATAGCCAACCTCTTTACAAGTAATATCCGCGAGCTCCAAGGTGCTCTTACTCGGGTCGTAGCCTCCGCGACACTCGACGATGTCCCGATTAGCCTACACTTAGCGGAGCGGGAGCTGCACTCCCAGGCTCCCCGACACTCAACTGCTAAACCGATTCACCCAACCGACATTCTCGCAGAAGTTGCAGCTTACTTCGGAGTCACCCCCGCTGAGCTCGCATCTCCTGCTCGCCGCCGAGCTCTAGTCACAGCTCGTCAGGTCGCCATGTATCTATGTAGGAGCCTTACCGATCTGTCCTTACCTCAAATCGGGGACCTCTTCGGTGGTCGCGATCACACCACGGTCCTACACTCCTTACGAAAAGTCGAGTCTCTCCTCAAAGAGAAGAGGTCTGTATACGACCAGGTATCCGAGCTTACTAACCGTCTTCGGTCCAGCTCGTGAAAGTCCTGGTTCCCCCTGAATTAGCATGCTGTGTTTCAACTGTGGATTTTTCTACTACAAGTTGGGGATTACATTTCTGGTTACTGTACGTTTTCCTCTTTTCATACACCTATTTTCACATTTTTTCACATTCAAAAATCTCTTCTTTAGTCATTAAATCCCTTATAAATTCCGGTTACTTCCAAATATTCACAACTTTGTTTTTTCTATTAACACCACCAAGTTTTATTAAAACTGAAGGAGGTTAACTGTGGATATAACGATTCCCCGCGACCACCTAGCCGACGCTCTACAGGTATGTACTCGCATAATTGCTTCCAAAGCTTCTCGCCTATCCGGTGGTGTCCTTTTACAAACAAACGAATATGACGAAATCGAGATTATCGCCACCGACCTTCAAACCGTGTTCTCGACCCGTTTACAGAGCGTTGTGCGGAAACCAGGTTCTGTGGTCTTGTCGGCTAAATGGCTGCAGGACGTAGTTAAGGTGCTATCAAATTCAGAGGTCGATATTACGGAGAGATCCGGGGAAGATGCGGTGGCATTGCGATCCGGAAGTAGTAGATACATTTTACGAACTATTCCGCTGGATATTTTTCCACAGGTTACGACAGAGATTGAAAATAGTGTGTGCAGTGTCGTATTGGAAAAAGACGATTTTGAGCGGGCAGTAGGCCAAGTCGCAGTGGCTGCTGGCACGGACGAGGCGAGGCCTCTTTTTACGGGATGTTTGATCGACGCTGGAAAAGATCGATTGAAGTTTGTGGCTACAGATAGCTATCGGTTAGCGGAACGCCGGTTGGAAGCGAAGGTCACAGGAGAGGATGTAAAAGTAGTGATAGGCGCGCGTATTTTAGAAGAGGTTAGCCGTCTGAAGTTTGAGTCTAGAGGAAAAGTCACTTTGAATTTAGGAAAGGACTCAGCATCTTTTGAAATAGGTCAACATAGGCTCAAAACCAGGTATATAGAGGGGACATTTCCCGATTACGAGCGCTTGATTCCGCAGGAGAATCCTAATAAATGTGAGGCAGCGCGCCATGCGTTTATGGAGAGCGTTAAAAGAGTTAGTGTTCTTGCGAGAGATTTAACCCCGGTAAAAATATCCCTTTCAGAACAGGAAGTAGTTGTGGAGGTAAAAGATACGGAGATTGGTGAAGCTACGGACGTGGTGGAGGGCGCAATTTACAGGGGGGAAGATTTAGAGATAGCTTTCAATCCAAAGTACTTGATGGATGGAGTAGGGGGGTGTGAGGGGGAAAGGGTAGTTATAGAAATGAAAGATTCCTTGAGCGCGGTACTAGTAAGGGGAGAGGGCGACGATCGGTATCGACATTTAATTATGCCAATTCGGTTGTAGATGAAGGAATTATAAGAGTGTATCTTACGGATAGTTCTACACTTGGAGGATTAACCTAGAAAGTGTCGAGTCGGTATGTGGTTTTGGAGGAACTACGGCTGAAAAACTTCCGAAACTACGTCTCAGAGAGTGTTTATCTCGGAGAGGGACTGTTTTTTCTAGAGGGACCAAACGGGGCGGGAAAGACCAATTTTGTCGAGGCCATTTACGTTCTGGGAAGCGGGAGGTCGTGGAGGCCGGGTGGTTACTCTGCGATGATAGCGACGGGGGCGGAGGCGGCGGGTGTAGCGGGAACGGTGTCGAGGATGGGTCCGGGAACGGAGAGCTGTCGGCGCGAGTGGCGGCTGGCGGTCGAAATTCGACATGGGCTTTCGCTAGCGATAAATGGCCGAGCCGCCCGGTGGAGCCAGAATACGAAGATTTTTCCAGTAGTGGCATTTTCTCCTGAAGATCTTTTCCTAGTGAAAGGAAGCGCTGAGTCCAGGAGGGATTGGCTGGACTCGATTGGAAGGGGCGTATTTCCAGGCTACGCCGGTCGAAAGACGCGATTTGAGAGGGCACTCAAGCAGAGAAATAAGATGTTGCGAGAAGCGAGGGAGCGACTAAATAGCCTCGGTGGAGCCCAGAGCCTGGAAGTTTGGAATGAGGAATTCGCTAAATGCGCGGCGGAGCTCGTTTGCAAAAGGCTAAACGTCTACCAAAGGGTTAGGCCGCTGCTGGAGGAGGCACTAGATTTTCTGGGGATCGGCAGTACGGCACGGATAACCTATTTAGCGAGGTTGGAGAAGCTCTTGCCCGCAGACACCTGGGAGGCTGCTCTCGGAGGAGACACAAGCCTGGTTGAAGATGAATACAAGCAAGCTCTTTCTAAACGGCTCGGGGACGAGCTCCGGCGTGGCCTGTCGCTTGTCGGACCACAGCGCGATGATATCGAAATTCAGATTGATAAGCTTTCGGCTAGGGAGGAGATTTCTCAGGGGCAGCAGCGCTTGGTTGCCATTGCGATGCGCTTAGCCGAGGCCTCATTGCTAGAGACGTTGTCTACAACAAAGCCGGTACTAGTTCTGGATGATGTTTTCTCCGAGCTAGACCACCACAGGCAAAGAAGGGTGTGGCAGAGGATTGCGCCCCAACAAGGGTTCATTACTTCGACATCCGCTGAACGCCTCGATACAGGGTCTTTAGGGATTCCGATGCGAGTTCTCCGAGTCCGACGGGGAAGGGTCGAGCGAGAACGCGGTGCTCTGGAGGGAGAAGGCCCAGAGTCGAACATCGACGCGCCCGAGTAGCGCACGTCGATACTGCCTGCACCCACAGGGGCGGGCGACCCTCGAGGAACCGACGGCTTTCTAATCCTAAAAAGAAGCCACTCCACTGGCAGTGGCCTCATTGCCAGACAGCAATAGTCGGTGGGCTCCATATTGTGAGACGCAAGAAAAAAAACAGGCGGAAACCGGTAATCCGGGGCTCGTGGAGGGACGACCGACCCAGTACGGGCGAGCACATCGATCACGGCACCAGCCGGGGGAGCCCGGCGATTCGTGGAAGTTTAGAGCCCGTCGAGCGGCTGGTTGGCGAGGAAATTGCCCGCCTCGGTGGTATCATCGAAGGTGCACCCGGTTCAGTAGAGAACCGGCAGCTCAGGCGGAAGTTTGAGGATCTTCTCAGGGGCTGCGAGTACACGTTTCGGGGTGGTCAGTTGGTTATATACGCCCCCCACCCAGCACGAGCAGCGAGGATTAGGCTAGATGGGGATCGGATAGCGCAAGCCTGGCAAGAATTGAGGGGCGGCGCTGAAAAACCCGCAATCGTGGTCCGAGTCGAGCCGGCGGAACCGGAGTGACTGAGTCCGCTGGCAAATCGGGGGAACCTTTGCAGAATTGTATCGAACGCAGCAGAACGCGCCTGGTTGAGGCGGCTTATGCCGACCGAGCGCTCAAGCTACGACCAACAAGAACCGCGCTGCTCGCACGATGCCTCGGCAAACTCGTCGGAACAGCAAGGCTCTCAGTGGATGCCGGCCACGAGTTAGGGTCGGCAAGGGTGTGTTTTAGTAGATTGGACTCCTTTAGGGGAAGACACGGCTATTGCTAGCAGAGATGGCCGAGCTAGGCTTCGGAAAAAAGATTCTGGTTGAGCGCTGGCCGATCAAAGCGAAACCGGCAGTGGCGCGGAGAAACGCTTGTTCGACCAGGAATAAACCGCAGACACGAGGAGGAGAATGGCAACCCCACAAAGATCGGTAGGAAATAGCGTTCCACACGAAGAGATTTCCCCGCCAGATGGGGAGAGAGCAGCATCTAATGAGATCGCGCTTAGTGACAGCCCCCCTTCTTCCGGGTCCAGCCGAGTAGGAGAGACCGGTCGCTACGACGCCTCGGCAATCAGGAGGCTCGAAGGCGTCGAGGCTATTCGAAAAAATCCTGGCATGTACGTAGGGGGCACAAGTAGTGAAGGTTTACACCACCTTATTTGGGAGGTGCTCGACAACAGCGTCGACGAGGCCTTGGCGGGAGCGTGTTCCTCGGTGGAGGTTAGGCTTCTCGCAGATGGGGGCTGCAGTGTCGAAGACGACGGCCGGGGTATCCCGGTAGACCCGATGCCCGAGGAGGGTGGCAGGCCCGCCCTTGAAGTGGTGCTCACCGAAGCCCATTCGGGCGGGAAGTTCACGAAGCAAGGATACAAGGTGTCGGGGGGCCTGCACGGGGTCGGCCTCACCGCAGTCAACGCTCTAAGTCGATACCTCGAGGCTGTGGTATGGCGGGATGGGTACGAGTGGAGACAAAGATTCGAGCGGGGGAAGCCGGCTGGCCCGGTGGAGAGGCACGGGGCTAGTGACAGGCGGGGTACTAGGATCACTTTCTGGCCTGACCCGGAGATTTTCGCAGCGACGGAGTTTGATGCTCGCCAGATCGAACAGCGCCTCAAGGAAACCGCGTATCTCGTCAAGGGACTCAAGGTCACCCTTGTCGATGAGAGGCGCACCCCGGCTATCCGAAAAGAGTTCAGCTTCGACGGGGGCGTGCGCCAGCTCGTAGAGGAGCTGAACCACGCAAAGGATCCCGTGCATCCGCACGTGTGCTACTTCGAGCGGGAGCGGCCGCAAGACGGTACATCCGTGGAGGTCGCACTGCAGTGGAATAGAGGATACACCGAGGTTATAGCAAGTTATGCCAATACGATCAGCACGCCTCACGGGGGCTCACACGAGCAGGGATTCAAGAAGGCCCTCACCTCCGTGATCAATAGATACGCACGCCAGGCCGGGTTCCTGAAAGAAAAGGACGAAAACTTCTCGGGCGAGGACGTCCGCCAAGGGTTGACTGCCGTGATAGCGGTTAGGCTTACGAATCCCCAGTACGAAGGGCAGACCAAGTCCCGCCTTGTAAATCCGGAGGTCGAAGGCTATGTACAGCAGCTGACCAATCAGGAGGTGATGCGCTGGCTCGAGCTGTATCCCGACGATGCGGCCGCGGTGGTGCGCAAAGTGTCGGAGGCGGCCCGCGAGCGAATGGAGCTGGAGAGACGACGGAAACAAGACCGCCAGAAGTCGCTCCTGGAGGCAGGGTCTGCTTTGCCGGGGAAACTGGCCGACTGTTCCTCAAAAGACCCCGCTAAGCGGGAGCTTTTCATAGTCGAAGGAGACTCTGCTGGTGGGTCGGCGATCAAAGCGAGGGACCGAGAACACCAAGCAATCCTGCCTATCAGAGGAAAAGTCCTAAACGTTGAGAAGGCGCGCCTGAGCAAAGCATTAGAAAATCAGGAGATTCGAAATCTGGTTATGGCAATCGGGTGCGGTTTCGGAGAAAACACGGATCTTTCGAAACTAAAATTCCACAAGATATGCATTCTTTGCGATGCGGACGTCGATGGTGCGCACATAAGAACCCTACTGCTCACCTTCTTCTACCGATTCATGCCCGAGCTTATACGTCAAGGACACGTTTATGTTTGCCGGCCCCCGTTGTACAAGGCGTCCTATGGGAAGCAGTCGGTGTACTTGCTCGACGACCGCGAAAAAGAGGAGTTTCTCAGAAAACAAAAGAATCCAGAGAGGTGGAGTTTCTCGCGCCACAAGGGCCTGGGGGAAATGGACGCCGATGAGCTGTGGAAGACCACGATGGACCCAGAGCGTCGGTCCTTGAGTCAGATCACGATAGAGGACGCGGCTGTAGCCGAGAGGATAGTTTCGACGCTAATGGGAGAGGACTCAAAAGAACGCAAAGAGTTCATCGCAGAGAATGCCGAGGCCGTGGAGATGCTGGATATCTGAGAGCAGGGGAGGACGGGTGATCGGCCCGCTGGTCAAGCGGGGTCGGTCAGGCAGTGGATTTTGATAGCAATTTTTAGATGAGCTATAGCTATCCAGACCATTCGGACTGGAACGCGCTCAATTGGAGAGGATGTCAGCGGTGAGTGAAGACGGACGCACAGGAGCCCTCGGACAAAACGCGGGAGAGGGCTCACTATCAGGACCAGGGGCAGCGAAATCGGCAGCCGACGGACGAGGCGACACCGAAGAAGGTGGGACTAGCCCTGGCGGAAACGGCGGCGACGTAGAAGCTATATCCCCGATGGACCCAAGGCCGCGTGTTGAGCGTGTGCAACTCCAAGTAGAGATCGAAAAGTCCTTCCTTGAATACGCCATGTCGGTGATTGTCGGAAGGGCCCTTCCCGATGTTCGAGACGGGCTGAAGGTCGTTCAGCGCAGGATTTTATACGGAATGTACGAGCAGCGCTTGCTGCCGGACCGCACATTCAAAAAGTGCGCCCGCGTGGTAGGGGACGTCATGGGTAAGTACCATCCCCACGGTGACCAGGCCATCTATGAGGCGCTGGTAAGAATGGCTCAGGACTTCGCACTTAGGTATCCCCTGATCGATGGTCACGGAAACTTCGGGTCGCCAGATTTTGGGCCTGCTGCTATGCGCTATACCGAATGTCGGCTAGCTCGGCTTGCAGAGGCGATGCTGGACGGAATCGATGAAGACACCGTGGATTTCGTTCCCAACTACGACGAGGAGGAGCGGGAGCCGACTGTAATGCCTGCGAGGTTTCCGAACCTTTTGGTAAACGGCTCGGAGGGGATAGCGGTTGCAGTGGCGACGAATATTCCGCCGCACAACATGCGAGAGGTGTGCGATGCGGTTATCTACTACATAGATCACCCGGAGGCCAGTCCCGACGAGCTGGCGGAGATAGTGAAAGGGCCGGACTTTCCGACGGGAGGCGTGATCATGGGAACCGAAGGAATCCGGCAAGCCTATAGGACCGGAAGGGGATCGATAGTCTTGCGGGCAAAAACCGAGATCCAGGAACACAAGAAAGGACGCAAGCGCATTGTCGTTACCGAACTTCCTTACCAAGCCAGACCGGCGAAGATCCTCGACAGGATACAGGAATTGAGCGATAGCAAGACCGTGGAGGGCATAAGCGAGCTGAGAGACGAGACATCCCGAGAGGGGACGCGGCTTGTGATCGAGCTGAGACCCGAGGCAGACGATCTCGTCGTGAGAAATCTTTTGTTTAGGTACACAGATCTAGAGCGGACTCTGAATATCAACATGGTCGCCGTCGTTGGCCACACCCCGAAAACCCTCAATCTCGCTGAGCTGATCAAGCACTACGTAGACCATCAAGTCGTAGTCGTCGAGCGCAGGACACGTTTTAGGCTCAAGAAAGCTCGCGAGCGCAAGCATATCGTCGAAGGTCTTTTGATTGCGGTCAGGAACATAGACGCGGTGATCGCGCTGATCAGACAGAGTGAAGACACCGAGGCCGCTCGGGCCGGTCTGATGCAGCGGTTCGGGCTCTCCGAGATTCAAGCGCGGGAGGTCTTGGAGATGCCGCTGAGGCGACTAACGAAGCTGGACTCGAGGCGCCTGGAGGACGAAAACCGAGAGCTTGAGCAGACAATCGCGTGGCTGGAGCAAATACTCGGCGATCCCAAGGAGCTGAGAGAAGTCATCAAACAGGAGCTAGCGGCCGTCAAAGAAAAGTTTGGTGACCCTCGAAGGACCGAGATTAGCCAAGAAGAGTCACGCTTCGACGCCGAGAGCCTTATTGCTGACGAAGAAATAGTCATAACGGTGACCCGAAATGCCTATGTAAAAGCTGCTAGGGTGTCGAGCTACAAGCGACAGGCCCGAGGGGGCCGTGGTGTCTCGGGCGGGAAGGTAACCGAGGACGACGTCGCCGAGCACATAATTCGCACGACGAGACACTCATACCTCTTGTTCTTTACCAACCTCGGGCGGGTATACAGGCTGAGAGCCCTAGAGCTTCCGATAAGGGAGCGCACCGCCAAGGGCGATCACATACGCAAATACCTGCGGCTCGAGGAGGGAGACCCCGATTCGGGCAAGCCGGCAGAGCACGTGCAGGCCGTGATCGACACGTCTCAGTACGAGACAAAACGGTTCCTAGTGATCGTCACCAAAAAGGGGATTGTAAAGAAGACAAGGTTCAACGAGTATGACTCGGCTGGTCGAAGAGGCATTATCGCAGTAGACCTTCAAGAGGGGGACGAGGTCGTCTCGGTTCTGGCAACCGAACCAGGTGAGGAAATCCTCCTGCTGACGAGGAATGGTATGTCCCTCAGGTTTCGCGAGAAGCAGCTTCGAGCGCAGGGGCGAGCCACGAGGGGTGTGCGTGGAATCAGCCTCAGAGAGGGGGACTACGTAGTGGCCGCAGTCACTGCTTCCAACGACGAGGATCTGCTAATTGTTACGACGCGGGGGTTTGGAAAGCGGACTCCGCTAAGGCTTTTCCGTCCGCAGTCTAGAGGCGGACTGGGCGTGCGTGCGATACGTCTTGCCGAGGCAAAGGGAAAGGTCGCGGCCGCACTGGCAGTACGGGAAAGCGACGAGGTATTCGTTATCGCTACCGACGGTAACGTAATCAGAATCCCGCTGTCGGATGTGAGCAGGCAGAGCCGGGAAGCAACGGGTGTGCGTGTGATGAAGTTAGAACTTGCTCAGGAGGTGGCCGGAGTGGCCTTGGCAGACAGGGAAGAGCCCGAGGCTACGTGATTTTCCTGTCCGCGTATCTAACACCGCTCTAGGTTTCAGCGAACGACCGCAACAGCGAAAAGCCGCAAGACGAGATGAGGGGGGATTCATGGGTTCGACAACACCTCGCCCTTTGGTGTTTTTTCCCAAAAAACTTGGTCTGGAAGCCGATCGACAAAGCGCTTCCGAGACCGACGCAGGATCTATAGCGCTCTTTGTTGCATTGTCGATGCTCGGCTTGGCAACTGTTGCGTCGACGATGGCGCGCAGCGGGATCGCTTTAATCGATAGAGCCAAGGCGGATGCAGTGGCTGAGGCAGCTGCTCTCTCGGCGGTGGCTGGCGTCGACGCCGGAGTTGTTGCCCAGACCAACGGGGGAAGTCTAGTGGCTGCTGTGCGTCAGCAGGGCGGAGAGTGGGTAGTTCGAGTGCGAGTAGGTCGTATGGAAGCGGTTGCAGCAGCGACATACGGGGGATTACCGAGTGGGGCCTCGCCCAAGCATCTATCGGGCGGCTTCAAGGGTAAACGGACGGGCTTGTCTCCCGAAACGCTCGCTGCTTTAGAGAAGGCCGATGCATTGCTAGCCGCCCGGGGAATGCCCTCTCCTGTTCCTGTCGTGAGCGGCCTACGAAGCTTGGCCGAACAACAGGCCCTTTGGGCCCGTCGGTTTTTCAATCCTTATCCGGTCGCCCCTCCGGGTACCTCCGCACACGAACGAGGTTTAGCTGTGGATATCCCTCCGGACTGGGTGCCCTATGTGGTGGAAGTTTCCAGACAAGCTGGGCTATGCCAGCCTTACCCCAACAGGGATCCTATTCACTTCGGACCGATCGAGTCTCCTGAGTGCGGCGGCAACGCGACTGGCTCGAGAGGCGGGAGACCGATTTTGATCCCCTTGGGGGAGGCGTAGGGGGTGAACCTAGGCCCCGTATTTGCTGAGTCGGCCAGCTGCGGCTAGAGCGATTGGAAAAATTTCGACCGCACGACGCCTCCCGAGCCAACCTGTAGCAGCAGAGGCCTCGTCGAAGCGGGTTACGTCATCGACGGGGGCTGTGCCCCCGCTTAGAAGCACTGGTACGGGATGCCAGGAGTGCGAGGCCATCTGTGTTGGGGTCGAGTGGTCGCCCGTGACGACTATTACTCCGGTCCACGACCGCTCGATCCTGGGGATTACCTCCGCATCGACCATCTCGATAGCGGCACACTTTCTTTGAAAGTCCCCGTCTTCACCGGCCGCGTCGGTTGCTTTGAAGTGAAAATATACGAAGTCATACTCGCGGGCATGGCGCTCTACGACGGCCAGCTGCTCGTCGAGAGTTGGGGACAAGCCTTTGTCTTCCATACCGACCAGGCGTCCCAATCCCAAATACATCGGGTACTGTGCCAAGGCCAATGCTCGGAGCCTATACCTATCGGCAAACCGGGGAAGCGCAGGCCTTCTGGAGAACCCCCGCATCAATATGAAGTTACCCTGGGAGCGGCCTCGAAGAACCTCGCGGGCTTTATCCAGGAGGTGGCGCAACAGAGCAGCCGTCCGTTGGGCAGCGTGATCTTCTGCGGCTTCGGGGAGGGGACGAGGTTCCAAGGGCTTGACACCTGTGCGTTGCGGATCGGTGTCCACTATTGCGTCGGAAAGGTCGTCGCCCCGTAGCACCAGGAGGGCCCGGTGGTCTTTTTCCGGAAGGAAGAAAAGCTCGACCCCGGAGAGGTGGACATGTTGGGACAGCTCCTTGCAGATAACGGCGGTTTGCTCGGTTGGAAGCCGGCCAGCCCTGCGGTCGGAGATGGTGCCGTCAGCAGCAAGAGTGCACACGTTCAGGCGAGCCGCTAAATCGGTCGGCTGGAGGTCGAATCCTAGACCGGCCGCGGAAAGGGCGCCGCGGCCTATCTCGTAGGCGAGAGGATCGTAACCAAATAGACCGAGATGACCGGGACCGCTCCCTGGAGTGATACCTGGAGCCACTGGATCGTGTAGTCCCGCGCAGCCCTTTGCTACTAAGGTATCCAGGTTGGGGTGGTTAGCCGCCTCGAGTTCGCTGGGGCGCTCAGAGTCACGGTAGCCACCGAGCCCATCCATTACAAGCATGAAAATGGGAAGGCCGTCCGGTTGTACGAGCCTGTGGTAGATTCGGCTTAACGGATCGTCCATAAAGAGTTCTCCTCGTCAATATGGCCGGTTTTTCTCGGGGAGAAGCGACCGTTGCCCGACAATGATGTGCAGGGCCCAATAGACAGGCCCCGAGCCCTTTTTAGAGAACACCTCCAAGAAGACCTTAGGGCCGTAGAATTGTAAGACCCCCGAAGGCCGCTGGCGGAAAGTAGTTTGCGGCCCCAAGAAGCGATAGGCGCGTAGCCCACGAGTCGCTATGCGGTATGGCGAGGGTTACGGATCGAGAGGAGCTAGTGTGTACGCGAGGCGAGTCCGTCGCATGATCCGGAGATTCGATCCCTGGAGCGTCCTCAAGGTGTCGCTCGTCTTTAACTTGTGCCTAGCGGCAGTAACGTTGGTCGCGGGTACGATCGTTTACAACCTAGCGAGGGTAGGAGGATTCATGGCCCGGATCGAGCGGGCCATGCAGGAGGTTGGCTTCGAAAACTTTCGTTTCATCGGCACGAGAACTATCATGGCCGCGTTTTTGATCTTGACGGGGATGGCCATATTTATGACCGCAGCCACGGTGTTGTTGAGCTTCATCTACAACCTCATCTCGGAGGTAGTGGGAGGTCTAGAGATCAGCACCCTTGACGAACTTGTCGATGTTGTCGACAGTACTCAGTCAGAGATTTCAGAAGCGAAAGAAGAGGGGAAGAGTCGCTTACCCGTGGGGAAGCGGAACGTTCCAGACGAGACGGCCCAGGACGCGAAAAGCTTGGGGGTTTCCGAAGAGGAGCCGGCTTTGAACAAGCGGTCCTAGACGAGGAGTACCAGCCTGCGGCTAGTAGGGCCGCAGATTTGGGGCCGGTAAGTCAGAGCGCGAGAAGTACGGTGCCGTAGGCCTTCCGGATCGCGATAATGTGCGCGTATCGAGCGGGGCTATAGCTCAGTCGGTTAGAGCGCACCCCTGATAAGGGTGAGGTCGTTGGTTCGATTCCAACTAGCCCCACGGCAGCAGAGAGCTCCTGGCAGCTGCCGTTTGGTGTCTCGCCGGGGGACGTAGCTCAGTTGGCTAGAGCGCCTGCTTTGCAAGCAGGAGGTCGGCGGTTCGAGTCCGCTCGTCTCCACTGGGAGGCCCGCATCGAAGATCTTCGTCCATCGAGGCGCCCTGGGTCGACACTCGCCACGACCGCTCTATCCTGTAAGGGCTGCCGGTGCTCGAGTCACTTTTACTAAGCCGGCGTGAAGGTTGTCTCTATGGTGGGTGCAAAGCCGGTCTATTCGGGGGAGTCCGTGGGTCGGTGGCTCTCGCGGTGGGGCGGACAATCCCGCTTCTACATAGACAACGCCCTCGGGGCCTACGATAGCAGAGTGAGGGACGCCAGGGACGTTAGACCACTCCGTCGGCACGCCGCCGAGGGAGTGCAGGTATTCTATGGCCAGCTTGCGCCGAGCCGTGCTTGGTTCTTCGAAAGGAGCGCAACTTGAGCGAGGAGACAAAAATAGCCAGGCATTCTACGGACAATGTTCACGGCGAAGGCTTTCTGGCAGAAGATGGGGGCCGGCACTGGGATCTTGCAGCCGGCGATGTAGCGGTGTGTGCGCCGGGAATTCCGCACCGGCACGGGGCTCGGCCGGGATCGGACTGTGTTCACGTAGGCATTCAAAGTGGCGAGGCCGAGTGGCTGGAGTGAGTCAGCCTTCTAGGAAAGCGGAAGGCAAAACGGCAGAGGCCAACGCAAAACGATTTGCGCTGAAGACCCTGAGCGTTCTCGTGATGGTCGGACTCGTGGGGTACGGGGCTGTCAGGGTAGCTTCCCAGAAGCGAGCTCCAAGCGGCTCTCGGGAGGCTTCCCCTCTGGGTCCGCCTGCTGCCCCTGGACTCGGCGAGATTACTGCTACGTGCATCCCGAGGCTGGATGGGCCACGAGGCAATGTCTTTTCGGCAGCGCTTGACCTGGCCACTCCGAACCAGCCTTGGGACCCTCAGGCTTTAGCGGCAATATCCGAGCGCCTTACGTCCTACGCAGGCCTCACGAGCCCGGGATTCTATGTTCGCATTGGCTTCAATGCGGACTTCAGCGGAAGTCCAAGTTCTCCCAAGCCCAGGGGGCAGGGCCCGGATGTGCTCGATTGGAGATTTGGCCTAGAGTCTGGGTCGACCGCTCCTCGCTTGGACGATCTCGTAGAGTTCTTGAGACGGGTCGGAGCTGAACCTCAGATAGACGTTGGGTATTTCGCCCGCACGCCCGAGGAAGCCGGGGCGCTTGTGGCATTTCTGAACGGTGTCAATGGCTCAGATCCCGCTGTCCAAGCGAGAATTAGAGCCGGCCGTTCCGATCCGCCCAAGGTCAACTTGTTCGAGTTGACCTACCCACCCGTTCCTTCGATCTCGCCCCAACCCGTAGGAATTGCTTATGTTCGAGAGCACGCCTCTCGACTGAGAGACATTGCGAGATCGATGCGGAGTAGCAGCCCTACTCCGATACGTCTGCTCGTACCGGTTGGTAGGTGGCAAGACGTTTCGGAGGCAGCGGCGTTTTTTGGCCAACTCATCGGAGAGACCAAGGATTTTGCAGACGGTTATTCGGTCTCGTTTGCTCCTGATACAGCTTCCTCCTTGGCCGAAAGCGCAAAAGGCCTTGCGAAGAGCCTGGCGACACTCAGACGTCTGATGGACGAAGCGGGCGTGGGCAAAGACAGTATTGTGGCGGTTGCTCCATGGGATATGTCTTCGTTTGGCAAAGGAACGCCACCGACTTGGAGGGCGGCGATAGTAGCTGCTGCAGGAGCTATGGTATCCAGCGCCCAAGGAGCGTCGCTTGCTAACTATCCGGGTATTCCGGCGACGGTTCAGGATCCAGCCGGGTACACCTTCTGGCCAGGGGCCGATCCCAACCGCCCTTCCCCTACTTACGAAGCGATGGCAACGCTCGCCTCCAGTGTCCGCCGAGAGCGTTTACGAACAGAGCTTACCGAGGCAGCGCTACCAATGAGTGAGGAGACCCCTACTCCCAAGGTGCACCCGCCCGAGGCGTCCGCCTCTGAGCTCATTGCGCAGTGCTCTAGGGGCGAGGGAGTCAAGAACTTGGTGATCGTAAATCTCTCTTCGAATCCGGCCGTTATAAACGTAAAAGTCGGCTTCGATCCAGGCGAGCGCTTTACGAAGACGGTTCTTGTGGCCCCCCTCGATTCTCCTTTGGCGGAGCGATCGAGGACTGAGTTTTTGTCGAGGAACTGGTTCAGCGACACGCTGGCTCCTTACTCAATCACGGTGTGGAGCTTCTCCGGTTCCGCCACGTAGGGGGTCGGGGCTTGGGGTTTGGCATAGTAGTCTGCGTGGGATTGATGCCCTCGGGCTTTTAGATACAAGGGGCGTCGGGTTTACCGTGGGAAGGGTGTCGTGAGTGACCAGTGGCTGATTTGCAGAAAATATGAGCCGAACGACCGAGCCGCAGTGAGATTCATTTGTTGTGAGACCGGGCACTTGGGGGATCCAATAGATCCGTACTTCTCCGACAGAGAAGTATTTGCAGATTTTGTGACTAGATACTACACCGACGTAGATTCGGCGTGGTCGTGGGTACTCGAGGACCGAGGGGAAGTCGTTGGCTATCTCACAGGGTGCCCAGACTCGAAGGTCTACGCCGCGAAAGTCAAAAAAGTCTGGGCGCTTGTGGCTACGAAGGCGTTGGCCAGGGGCGTTCCCCTTCGGCCCTCCAGCGGACGACTCACCTGGCGACTCCTTTGGGACGTAGCCCGAGAGCGGCCGTCTTTTGGACATTACGGTCCGGAGTACCCCGCGCACCTACACATCAACTTGCTTCCCCAGGCCCGAGGAAGAGGCGGGGGCAGGATGCTTATCGATGCGTACCTCGCGGCGCTGCGGGCTGCCTCCATAAGGGGGGTGTTTTTGGAGACTTCCTGCGAGAATACTCGTGCCGTTGCGTTTTTTCGGAGTATGGGCTTCGCTCCCTTGCATGCCGCACCGTCCCCGGGTGGGCGGCTTGCGGACGGAGGCCGCATACACGTGCTGGCAATGGGCATGCGCCTTCGCTAGATCACAGGGCCGGCGCATCGGGGGGCGAGCTATCGATGAACGCTCTGGCCCAGAGCTCAAGGACGAGAAGTTGCCAGAGCCTCGGACCCATGTCCAGACCGGCGAGGTTTTGAGCCAGCAGCTTCTCGGCATAGGATCTCCGAATCCATCCTCTTTCCGAGGTGCTCCGATCTAGAAGTACTTCGGCAGTAAGCACCCCGAGCGCCCCTCGCATCCACTCCGAGAGCGGTACTGCGAACCCTCGCTTTGGTGAAGCGGCGATGGAGGCGGGCAGCACGAGGCGGGCCGCGTCCCGCAGCAAAGGCTTAGTCTCGCCTTGACGGCGCCGGACAGTGTCGGGCAAAGAAAATGCCCATTCGATAATTGAGCGGTCCAGCAGCGGGGAGCGAATTTCAAGGGAGTTGGCCATGGACATCCGGTCGATTTTGACGAGGATGTCTCCGGGCAGCCCTGTTAGAGCATCGACCAGACCCGCTCTCCACAAAATCCCTAGCCCAGCCGGAATTTGAGTTATTTCGGGAAGCAGCTCGGATATGGGCGCCCCGACAGCTTCGCTGCTCAAGCGAGACGGAAACGCGTCGCCGACCACGCTGGCTCTTTCGAACGACGGGATCGCTGCCAAAAAGTCCAAGTAAGCATCGACCTCTCGCATTCGATATAGATGAACCGCTCTGCGCAGGCGCTTGGTCGTGGTAGCGATCGGGTACGAACGGGTGTCGGCTGACCTTTCAAGACGAGCCTCGGTCATGGCTAGCACCCGAAAGGAGCTAGCGGGCACTAGTGACGCGGCTAAACGGAGCCCCTGGGCTCGCCAAAATCTCGAGAAATGGTGGTGCTTCAGATATCCGCCAAATAGCTCGTCCCCGCCGTCCCCGGATATGACCACCTTTAGCTTTTCGGCGGCTGCCGTGGAGATAAGAAACTGGGGGATGGCCGAGGAGTCGGCGAGGGGCTCGTCGAGGTACCAGATCAAATTGGAGATGTCAGACGGAGTGGGGGGCCGACCCTCCATCTCTGTGTGGCGGGAGCCGATGTGGCGCGCCACAAGGCGAGCCGCAGGGGTCTCGTCAAACCGAAGGTCGGCAAAGCCGACCGAAAAAGTTTCGAAGCGGTGACCTGCCCTGTGGAGGGCGGCAGCGACGAGAGAAGAGTCTACTCCCCCCGAGAGGAAGGTGCCGATAGGAACATCGGATATAGTGCGCGCGGCTGCGGCGGCTCCGATTCTTTCGAGAGCCTCACCGGGTGTGGGCTGGGAAAGTGGATAATGTGCCCGAGCGGCTGCGACTTCTACGAGGTTCCAGTATCTCTGGGTCTTAAAGGTGCTGCCTTCGAACACGAGAAGCTCCCCTCCTCGCAGCTGCGAGACTCCCTGCAATGGGGTCAAGGGGGGCGGAATGTGCTGGAGAGTGAGGCAGACCAAAAGGCCGCAATAGTCCGCATCAACGGTCAGGAGCCCGTCGGAAAGTAGCGCCTTTAGTTCCGATGCGAATCGCAGACCGCCCGCCAAAGTCGTGTAGTAGAAGGGCTTCTTTCCCACTCTGTCACGTGCCGCGAGCAAGCGTTTGCGACGCTCGTCCCAGACAGCGAAGGCGAACATCCCCTCAAGGTGCTGGGGAAGGCCAAGCCCCCATTGTTCATATCCGTGGACCAAAACCTCGGTGTCGGTGCGCGTAGAGAAACGGTGGCCCGACGCTTCGAGCGCGCGACGCAGCTCTAAGAAGTTGTAAATCTCTCCATTCAAAACCGCAACAATAGACCCGTCTTCGTTGGTTACGGGCTGGTCTCCTGAGTGGAGGTCGATGATGGCGAGCCTACGTGCACCCAGGGCACCTCGCGATAAAAAGGCCGATCCGTCCGAGTCCGGGCCGCGGTGCGCCATAGCGTTAAGGCTCGAGCTCATGTAGGCCCCGAGCGCACGAGCACGAGACCTCGCCTCCCCGTCGCTTTCGAAAATCCATCCTGAGATTCCACACATAGCAGGTCAGGGCAAGCTTAACGGGCAGTGATGTAAAGCCCGGATTTATGTTGTATCGAGTGCGCTGCGCTCGAGCACCTGGAGAAACCGCGAGATAAAGCGCTCACCTCACCCTACAGATTCTTGTGCCCGCCGAATCGCGGGTAGCTTGGTTTATTCATGCAAGACGGTGGTATCCAACAAACGCCAAGCGATGACCGAATCGGAGACAGGTACGGATTGAACTAGCCTTCGACCGAGCGCGACCCTGTAGGATAAGAACTTGACCAATCGGTCAGTTTTATCGGAACTTGCGAATAAGCGGTGCCAAAGAATCCTTTATTCTTTGTGGTACCCGAAAGGAGTGGAGCAATGCGCGAAGCGGTAATAGTAGAAGCTGTTCGTACGCCGATCGGACGACGGAACGGAAAGCTCAAGGATGTTCATCCCGTTGACCTATTGGCTCTAACTCTCCAAAAGCTAGTCGAGAGGGCGGGAATCGATCCGGAGCTCGTCGAGGACGTCATAACCGGTTGCGTGAGCCAGGTCGGAGAGCAGGGATTGAACGTATCCCGCAATGCTGCGCTGGCCGCGGGTTTTCCCGAGTCGGTGCCAGCCACTACTGTAGACCGCCAGTGTGGATCGTCTCAGCAAGCCGCTCACTTCGCCGCCCAGGGGGTGATGGCGGGAGCCTACGATGTGGTGATCGCCGCTGGAGTAGAGTCGATGACTCGGGTTCCCATGGGGGTGACCGCGACCAACCCAAAACCGGATGGGAGTACGGGTATGGCGTTCGGTCCGAAGATGAGCAAGAGATATCCCGGTCTGGTTCCCCAGGGAATATCCGCTGAGATTATCGCCGAGAAATGGGGCATCACAAGAGAAGAGCTCGATGAGTTTTCCCTCGGTTCCCATCAAAAAGCAGCCCGAGCAATCGGAGAAGGACGTTTCGAGCGCGAGATCATTCCGGTTCCCATACCCGGTGAGGACGGCGAGGAGCTGTTCACTAGGGACGAGGGGGTACGCTTTGACACGAGTCTGGAAAAGCTGGCTCAACTAAAGCCAAGCTTCAAGGCAGACGGCGTGGTGACAGCGGGCAATTCCTCCCAGATATCTGACGGAGCCGCTGCACTCCTTATAGCTGACTCCAAGCGGGCCGAAGAGCTTGGCTTGAAGCCCCGAGCTCGATTTCACGCGTTTGCGCTCGCCGGAGTCGATCCTGTGATCATGTTGACAGGACCCATTCCTGCCACAGACAAGGTGCTCAAGCGGGGAGGGCTCTGTCTCGAAGACATAGACCTAATTGAGATCAACGAGGCCTTCGCCAGCGTGGTCTTGGCCTGGGAGAGAGAGCTGCATCCGGATATGTCCAAGGTAAATGTGAACGGTGGGGCGATCGCTTTGGGCCACCCTCTTGGGTGCTCCGGCGCCAGGCTGATGACCACGCTCTTGCATGAACTGGAGCGAACGGGCGGCAGGTGGGGTCTGCAGACCATGTGCGAAGGCGGCGGTCTAGCCAACGCAACGATCATAGAGCGGCTCTGAGCCAGTCATTGGGAGATGCCTTAGAGCCCGTATAACCGGGCTGTGGGAGACTTCGGTGGATAAGCCGGGTGCCCGTGTGCCTTGGCGCTACCTGAGGCTAGGGCAGCGTTGTGGTAATTGCAGATTCGGGAAGGCGCGGTGAGGTTTGTTATTGCTTTTGTGGCAGCCAGTCTGATCTTGCTGGGAGCCGTGGTCATGCTGCGGGTGTTAGCGAACCCGCCACCTTCCGACAGGAATCGGTATCTTGAAGACGTCTCCAGCGCTGAGTTGACATACGCCTGCTCCGTCTGTGGGATGGAGGTGAAGGTGGTGAGGAAGCCCCACGGGGAAGTCAAACCGCCCAGGCATTGTGGCGAGGCTATGGAGCTGTCCTCTGCAGGATTGTAGGTATCGGCGCGGGGGCTATTTCAAGAAGACAATATGTATCCTAGTTCTACCCCAGTCTCGCTCGAGCGCCCGAAGTATGCCTGAGACCCGCGTTATCAGCGCCAGCGGGTCGCCAGGACAAATCCTACCAACATCAGGCCGATCCCCAACCACAACACCGAGTTCGAAGTCTCCCATGCGACCCCGATGTAGTTGAGTACGATAATCACGAACCCTGCGGCTATAGGGGTTAGGACAACATAGCCGTACCATGGCGGGCTAGGTTTGGGCTTGGGTCTCGGGGGCGGCTGATACCGCCGCCTTTTTGATCTGGGTTTAGGCAAGGCACCCCCTAAAGAGTAAGCCGTTGGAAACAGTCCATGTCCGTATCCGGCGCGCCCCGGTGTAGAAGGGCAGGTTGCAACTTTGGCACGCGGACTCGAATACGTAGACATCGGTCCTTCCAGCGATCCTAATCGCGAGGAAGGCGAGAGACATTATGCCACTACTTCTCGTGTGGCTCGGCCACCGAGCTTAGTCCGAAGGGCCGCTTATTTCGCCGGATGGATTCTGGTCATAGCAGGTGCGGTTACCCTGGAGTTCGCGGCTTATATGGTGTGGGGAACCGGCGCCCAGGCCGCCCGTGAGCAGCAGCGCCTTCGAAGCGCGTTTGAGTCCTCTTTGGAGGAGAAAAGCCCCGGACGGGCTGATATCAGCTCCGTCGCCTCGAGGGTTGTCATACGCCCCGAAGAGGGCAAGCCATTGGCAATACTTGAGATACCAGCTATAGGGCTCAATGTAGTGGTCATCGAAGGAGTAGGGCACGAAGATTTACAGCTGGGACCTGGACACATTCCCGAGACGGCGCTGCCGGGTAGAGCAGGATCGAGCGTGATATCTGGTCACAGGACGACATACGGCGCGCCCTTCGGGAATCTGGATCGCTTGGTAGCAGGAGACGAGATACGAGTTACTACACCGGAGGGCTCTACCCGCTACGTCGTTACCAGATCTTATGTAGTACTACCGGACGATACCTCGGTGACCGCACCCCTAAAGCCAGGGGAACGGCCACGCCTTCGACTGACAACGTGCCATCCCAAATTTTCGGCAGCAAAACGACTCATCGTCGAGGCAGATCTAGTGTCTGCTCCTACAGGATGAGCAAGACAACGGGGAAGAGAGAGGGGAGAAGAATGACCGACGAGGGTGCGGAGAAGCTTTTCAAATCTGGGCACCCCCCTGCTGTGGGTGGAAAACGGATGCTAGGACGGTATGGCATTGCTTTGGCGGTAGCTGTCGGGGTTGCAGCCATTCTGTGGCTCTTCGTTTTTCCATGGGTTATGAGGCTACTTCCCGAAAACTTCTAGTTATCTAGCGACTCAACTTCTGCAAGTGTGTTATGGAATCTTCTCTAAAAGGAGGCAGGAATGGCCAATCTAAGGGTTCTCGTAATTGACAACTATGACAGCTTCGTCTACAACCTCGTCCAATACCTAGGTGAGGCGGGTGCCGAACCCCTAGTCTTCCGCAACGACGACATTTCCCCCGGCGACGTCCGCGCACTGCGACCGGCTGGAATTCTCATTTCGCCGGGGCCGGGGAGGCCCTCCGATGCTGGAGTTTCTAACGCAATTATCGAGAAATACGCAGCCGAGATTCCGATTTTGGGGGTTTGTCTAGGGCATCAATGCATAGGTGAGGTGTTTGGAGGCAGGGTCGTTCGCGCCCCGGAGGTGTTGCACGGCAAAACGAGCAAAATATACCACCGAAACGAAGGAATTTTTGCCGGCTTGGACATCCCCTTCGAGGCGACCCGGTATCACTCTCTTGTCGTGGAAAGGGCTTCTCTTCCCCCTACCCTGAAAGTAATCGCCGAAACGGACGACGAACTGATTATGGGCTTGAGGCACCGCGAGTTAGAGGTGTGGGGCGTACAGTTTCATCCCGAGTCGATTCTGACGGGTGGAGGAAAAAAGATTATCGAGAACTTTCTTTCTAGGCTAGAGGGCGTCCCGACCAAACTCGCTCTTGTTTAAGGGTCGACGGTATAGGTGCCTAGCCTCGGCTATCAGTTTGCTATTCAACAGGTAGGCACCGAGGGATCGGAGTTCTGGGCGACCGATATTATGACAGAGGTTCCCTCGGGGGCTTCGGCACCCGGAGCCGGGGACTGAGATGTTACCTTTCCAGATCGTTCGGCATCTGTGCTGTAGCAAGATCGAGTCACGACCACAAATCCCTGCGAAGACAATTTGTCAGCGGCAGTCGCCGCTGTCTCGCCAATCACCGAGGGGATTTTCTTGGGCGATGGGCCTGAGGAGAGAACAAGGTCTACCGCCGTGCCTTTGGTAACCGAAGATCCAGCGGATGGGTTTTGGCGAATTACCACCCCTGGTGATTCTTCGGACCGCTCTTCGGAGACGCGCCCGACTTGTAGGCCTGCCGCTTGGAGCAGTTTTCCGGCCTGAGATTTCGAAGTACCTACCACGTCCGGAACGACGACTTTTTCGGGTCCAGCAGACACCACGAGATTGACTGGGGTGCCGCGGGTGACCGGAGACCCCGCTTTGGGATCCTGGGATAAAACGATTCCGACTGAGGCATTGGGGTCGGTGCGCTCCTCTACCGAACCCAGCTTAAATCCGGCAGCCTCCAACGCCTGGAGGGCCTCTTCTCTTGACTTTCCAACCACGTCGGGGACTGCAGCGACTCCCGGCCCTTGGCCTACGACAAGGCGGACCTCCGATCTCGGGGCGACCAGGCTGCCTCCGAGGGGGTCTTGAGCCAAGACCTTCCCGGTCTCTTCCAGGCTGGAGGGGCGGTAGCTGGCTACTACGGTGAAGCCCATTCCCTCTAGCTGCTGTTTGGCACCCGGATCGAAGTTTTTTCCTACCACATTTGGAACGGCAAGCTTCGATGGTGCTCCAAAAACACCGAGGGTCGTTCCCAAGAGATAAAGCCCATAGACGAGAAGGACGACAAGGGCGCCAACCACGATAACGAAGGGCCACACCCTTCTATTGGAGGCGGACACGAGCGGATCGCTATCGACAGTCCCCTCCCCTGTGTGCACATCCCCGAGCGGCTGTAAGGGTGCACGCACTCGCCGCCCGCTTAGTGCGCGGGCGAGATCCTCGTACATTTCGCGAGCCGATTGGTATCGGTTTTCGGGGCGCTTGGATAGTGCCTTTAACGTAATCGCTTCTAATGATGGGGGAATATCCTCGCACACCTCCGAAGGAGGTTTTGGAGTCTCAGTAATGTGCTTTAGAGCGAGTACCAGCGGAGAGTCTGCTTTGAAGGGCGGAGACCCAGTCAACATCTCGTACAGAACAACGCCGAGAGAGTAAAGGTCCGAGCGAGCGTCAACCGCACGGCCATCGGCCTGTTCGGGAGAAAGGTACGATGCAGTCCCGAGAATCGACCCTGCTTGAGTAAGAGCCTCCGAAGTACCAGCGGCACGGGCGATACCAAAGTCTGCAACTTTTACCTCGCCGCTTCGGGTGATCATGATGTTGCCAGGTTTGATGTCTCGGTGGACGACGCCTTTGCTGTGAGCGGCCTCGAGAGCCAGGGCGATCTCCGAGGCAACCTCGGCTGCCCGCCTATAGTGAAGTCGGCCATCAGCTCTGAGGATCTCCCTCAAGCTCTTTCCGTCGACGAACTCCATGACCAAAAAGTAAGTGTCGCCGTCTCGGTCGGAGTCGTACACCGCGACGATATTCGGGTGCGTGAGGGAAGCAGCCGCCCGAGCCTCTCTCCGAAACCGCTCAACGAAGCCGGGATCGGAGGCGAACTCCGGGTTCAATATTTTGAGCGCGACGGTGCGCCCTAAAAGGAGGTCTTTGGCCCTGTACACTCGGGCCATGCCTCCTCTAGCTATGAGGTTTTCGATCTCGTAGCGGTTCGATATGACTTTCTGATCGAGCATGCGACCGCTGTCTTTCAGGTGCGTGAGTCTTGTGTCATTGCTACTTTTACAGCACTCCTTGTAGACGGAGGGCTTCCTGCATAACCTGACGGGCTATGGGCGCCGCTACCTGTCCCCCGGTTGCCTCCCGGCCCTCGTTTTCGACGAGAACGGCCACTGCCACCCGAGGGTCCTGAGCCGGAGCGAATCCGATAAACCATGCCTGGTCGAAGTCAGTGGTTGTCCCCGTCTTTCCAGCTACCACGACCTTGGGGATCCGAGCAGCACGTCCTGTACCCCGCTCGACGACCCCGACCATCATCTCTCTCAAAACGGTGGCATTGGCGGCACTCATGGCTTGGCCGAGGGTCTTACCGTCCCCAGATCCGAAGTCTCTGAGTACTTGGCCACCCTGTGACTCGAGGGCGCGTACTACGAAAGGAGACTTGACAACGCCTGCGTTGGCGACAGCAGAAGCCACCACCGCCATCTGCAATGGGGTAGCTCTCACGTCAAACTGACCGATAGCTGCGTAGGCCTGAACGGGTTTATTGCTGGCGAAAGAAACGTCCGGCGGAAACTTGCTCACCGCTGCGTCGAGCGCGAGCTCGTCAAAGCGCTGGTCGAATCCGAACCGCTCCGCTTGCCTCCGCATGGCGTCATGACCCAGGGCCAAACCAAGTTGAGCAAAGGTAGTGTTGCACGAGACTACCAAAGCCTCTGAAAGAGTAATAGTGCGCCCCGACGAACATGGGCTCCCGCGCCTGAAGTTGTACAGCTTTTGGTCGGTGTCAGGAAGGTCGAGCGACGGGGGGTCGGGAAATTCAGAGCCAGGCGTGTAACCGCCTTCGAGGGCTGCAGCCGCTACTACAACCTTGAACGTCGAGCCCGGGGCTCTCAGTTCACCGAAGGCGCGCGAGAGCATCGGCTTGCCCGCTGCAGGATCAGTCGCCGCCGCATAAGCTCGGTCGGCTGCATTCTGATCGAGAGAGGCAATGGGATTTGGATCGAAAGATGGGTTCGAGTACATAGCGAGCACCGCCCCGGTTTTGGGATCCATCGCAACTACCGCGCCGGTGCGCCCTCCAAGAGCCTCGGCAGCGACTCTTTGGAGTACGGAAGAGATCGTCAAGACCACGGTGGCATTGGACTTCCCGCCTTTTATCCGATCCAGTATCGACCGAGGGTTAGTAGAAAGCGAAAGATCCTCACCGAGCAATGCCTTGGCAAAGGACCGCTCGAGCCCCGAGTCTCCCCGAGTCAGGGATGTAAAGCCCGTTATATGTGCGAATAGGGGGCCTTCGGGGTAGTGACGAGTGTAGCGAAGCTCGCCACCGACCTCTCGGGACTCGGCAACGACAACCCCGTCGGCAGTTACTATGGGCCCCCTCCACCGTCCGAAACTCGCGTAAATAGCCCGGGCATTCCTCGGATCCGAGGCGAGGTCTGGCCCTCGCACTACCTGGACGAAGGCGAGATTGACAGCAATGGCCCCAAGGGATACGAGAAGGACTATCAAGATACGGTAGGTTCGGGCGCTCACAGCTGTTCCGGTGCGGGTCGATCTCTTTGCTCAGATATGACCACTAGGACGGCGACTACGACAAAGTTGGCGAAAAGGCTCGAACCCCCGTATGACATCAACGGCGTTGTCAGTCCGGTTAGAGGAAGGAGGCGGGTGACCCCTGCTAAGACCAGCACAGTCTGGATCCCTACGGCACCGGTCAAGCCGGCGGCCAAGAGTTTTCCGAGGGGATTGCGGGCGACCAAAGAGACACGAGCGGCCGCCGTAAAAAATACGGCGTACGCGCCGAGGAGGCCGCACAAACCCAAGAATCCGAATTCCTCCCCAGCTGCAGGAAACACGAAATCTGTGTAGGCCAGAGGTATGAGACCGGGGCTGCCCCTACCGGGGCCCGTCCCAGCCAAGCTGCCGGTGCCCAAAGAAAACAGGGCCTGCGCGATCTGGAAGCCCGAGGTGTCGTAGGTAGCGAATGGATCGATCCACACGGCAATCCTCGTTCTCACGTGAGCGAAGAGAAAATAAGCGACTACTGCACCACTTACAAAGAGGGTGGCCCCTGCGATCTGGTAAAACGGGCGCCCGGTCGCCAAGTACAGCAGTGTCAAAAATATGGTTAGCAATAGGAGGGAGGAGCCGAGGTCGCGCTCTACAGCCAATACTGCGAAGGAGACAGCCCACACGGCCGCCACCGGCGCTAGATGCTTGGGGTGAGGGAGCGACAATGGTCCCAAGCGGAAAGTGGAAATTGTGAGGAGCTCTCTTCTCTCCAGGAGATAAGAGGCGAAGAAAAAGACCAGGGCAACTTTGGCGACTTCCCCCGGTTGAAAGCTGATCGGGCCGAGTGCTACCCATAGCCGGGAACCGTTTATCTCTTTTCCAATTCCGGGAACCATAGGGAGCATGACCGAACCGATCCCTAGGACCGCCCAGATGTAGCGATAGCGGTCGATAAGGCGGTAATCCCTGAGAGCGGCTAGGGTAGCAAGGTATCCCACCGATGCAGCCGCGGTCCACCACAGCTGCGCAGCAGCCTTGTCGGGCGCCAGTCTCGCAATCACGACGTATCCCATACCGTGGAGAAGCACGACGGGAGGCAGAATGCCCGCACTCGCCGTGGGTGCAAGAAGCCGGTTTGCTATGTGCAACGCCGCGAACGAAACCCCTGCAATTGCCAGATATCGAAAAGGATGAACGTTCTCCCTGAAGAATTGGTTGCCCGAATACCTGAGAAGAACAAGGGCTGCCTCTGTGGCGCCCAAAGAGATCGTCAGGTATAGCGCCTCACGGTTTCGGGGCGCTAGGGGTCTCATCGGGCTGGCTAACGCTGTCCCCCTGACTCTCTGCACTTTTCAGGCTTCGATCTTGTGCCTGGTCGGTGTCGGATCCATCGGCTACCACGTCAATTATCAAGACCGTTGTGTTGTCCTCTCCCCCCGCCGCGTTAGCAGCATCTACGAGTTCTCTGGTGGCAGCAGCCGTGTCGGGGACCTTTTCCAAAATCTCAGCTATTGCCTCGTCAGAAACCATCGAGTAGAGCCCGTCTGAGCACAACAGCACCCTGTCGCCCTCTTTAATTCCCAAAGTCACGGTGTCTATCACGATGTCCGGCTCGACTCCTAGGGCTCTTGTAATGATCGAGCGATTTGGATGAACCTTGGCTTCTTCTTCGCTCATCCGCCCATGGCGGACGTATTCGGCTACTAGGGTGTGGTCTTGAGTAAGTTGTTCAAGCCTCCCTTCCCGAAAAAGGTAGGCTCGCGAGTCGCCGACGTGTGCAATGGAAAGCTGGCCATCCCTCGCTACAGCGGCAGTTAGGGTAGTTCCCATTCGGAGGAGCGAAGGATCACCGGCTGCTTTCTCGTACACCGCCCTATTTGCTGCCTTTGCGCTCTCGACGAGAGCGGCGCTGGGATCTTCGTCGGACGCGATACCATCGGCGAGTTCTTTCAAGGTTGCGATGGTCGTACCCGAGGCCACCTCGCCAGCTTGATGCCCTCCCATCCCATCGGCCACGGCGAACAGGGGCTCGGCAACCAGGAAGGCGTCCTCGTTGCTCGTACGCACTAAGCCCGTATCGGTGAGGGCTGCTACTCTCAGCTTCAATCGTCTACTTCCTGAACTCCAGGATCGTGTTTCCCAATGAGATCCGGTCGCCTCTCTCTACGCGCGCGGACCCCTTCACTCTTGTACCGTTCAAGTATGTACCGTTCGTGGAGCCTAAGTCCTCGACAACGCACGTATTATTCTGCAACGAAATGCGGGCGTGGTACTGAGAGATGAATCGGTCGTCCGGAATCGAGATGTCACAGCTGAGAGAGCGCCCTATCGTCATTTCGTCTCGCAATGGTATAGATCTGGGTCGCTGATTGGGCGCCGATACCACGTACACCGACCCAGGTACCCCTCCTTTCGTCACTCCGATGGCTGCAGACGGATCGAACTCCGCTGAGCCTTGCCGGACGATCTCTCGAGTCTCGTGCGCGAGAGATTTGGCCATCCTGTAAAGGAAGAACAGGATCGCCACCGCCAAAGCGAGTCTTGCTGAAGTGAATACTATCTCGGGCATAGCATTGGGTCGACGAGTAGGATCGCCCAGACCTTGCCAGATCAGGGAGCGATCTTGGTCCGTCAGGGTGTCAGGGCCTCAGACCAGCACGAACCTGAAAGTGGTGCGCCCCAGACGCAAAGCATCCCCGCTCTTTAGAACCCGACGATCGATTTTTTCTTCGTTCACAAATGTTCCGTTGGTGGAGTTCAAATCGACGATCTCATACCCCTCTGCCGACTTCTTGATCTCTGCGTGGCGGCGGGAGCACCAGGTGTCCTGGAGTACGACGTCGCACTCGGTCGCCCTCCCGAACAGCATGTACTCTTCCAACTCGATGCGCTGACCGTCGGGCGCGATTAGGATTCCTTTTCCGCTCACCTTCCGCTCCTGAATCTCAGTGTGGACTTCGAGGGTTCCCTCCAAAAGCCCGCTTCCAATAGACAGCTCGATCTCGACCGGAGACAACAGTGCCCAGCCCTCACGAGCCGCTTGACGTGTCAGGGCCAGCGAAAGCTCTTCTCGAAGTCTAGCCCCAATGGGGGCCAAACGGTGGAAGTCTTGCTCTGAAAGGAACACTTTGAACACGTTCGGAGCCACGACCCTCCCAGAGAACACCGACTTGTTCAAGTCTTGTGCCCTGGCGAGCCTACGCAGAATCTCTACCGGCTGAAGGCCCGATCGAAAGAGCCGGGCGACCGTTCTATCGACGGCTCGCTCGAGCCTTTCCTCGAATTCCTGAACAATTCCCATCTTCAAAGAGGTTACCAAAAGCATGCGACAACACGGTTCTCTGTTGGATCGTTAGATCTACATCGCATGATTTGACCGAGCGCTCAATGTCACGGGGTTCGCCGGAAATGCGCACCGAAAGCTAGAGTGTTTCCTAGTTTTAGGCGTGTGGCGTTAGAGCATATTGGCTGAATGAGAGCGTGTTTAGCGTGCTAGTCTACCCGCGCCGGGCGGGAGGTGAGAGTTTTCTACGCAGGGGCAGTGTTCGCCTCTCGAAGCCTAGCGCGAGTGGCGGAATTGGCAGACGCGCAGGATTCAGGATCCTGTGGGAGGTGATCCCGTGGGGGTTCAAGTCCCCCCTCGCGCACGTTTGTTGGAGGCGATGCTGCTAGCTTCGATTCCCGTGCCTCGGCAATCAAGGCGTACACGACAGTTCAGACTTGTCGTGATCGTCGTCGCGGCTCTTGTCGCGGCAATCCTAGTGTGGAGGGTGTGTACCGCTGGACCTTCGGCTACCGCTGACTACGTCGACAGAGTACGTCCGGTTATACAAGACTCCAACAAGATCTCTCAGGCGATGAAGTCGATCTCCACGGAGCTCTCGACTTTCACTCGCGATGTTCTAGACGAGCGACTGGAACGCCTCGAAGCAGACTCCTCTTCCCTGGTGTCGGAGGCTTTGAAGATTCAGGCCAAGGAGGAAATCCGTGGGCTGCAGGCACTCTTCGTTGCTTCTGTAGAGCTGAGAGCTGCGGGGATAAGAAATTTCAGAAGGGGGGTGACAAACGCTCTGGAGGGAGTTCCAGCTCAGCAAGTCACCGCGGAGCTTCAGAATGCGATCGATCTCATCGACGCAGGCGATCGAAGCTACGGACTCTTTCAAGAAGAGGCCAAGGCGCGCCTTGCCCAATCCAAGGAGCAAAAAGTGGAAGTCCCCGACTCTCAGTACCTGAGGGACTCCCCATACTTGGGCGAAGGTCTAGCCAAGTTCGTGAAAGCGGTGCAGGGCCAGCCACGCCTAGCACCTATCCACGACATCGTTGTCGCTCAAATTACGACCAAACCCGGGCCTACCGGAAAGCTCGGGGATGTAGATCTCATCCCGGCGTCTTCCAGCTTTAGTTTAATCGTCACCGTCTCCAACGACGGGAACTTGCCCGAAAGGGACATCGTAGTCAAAGTGCGCCTAACTTCAGAGACTCGGCCAGATCCTCAGGAGAGAGAACAGCGGATTCCGTCGCTGGAGCCAGGCGGTAAACGCAGCCTTACATTTGGGGACCTGGAGCCCACTCGGAACCAGACGAAGAACACCGTCAGTGTTTTCGTGGACCCGGTGACAGACGAAAAGAACGTCGAAAACAACAGACGCGACTACAGCTTCGCAGTGAGGGGATGAGCGTGCCCAGCCTTTCGATCGCATTCCTCGGACCAAAGGGCACCTTTTCCGAAGAGGCTCTCACGAGCCAGGAAGATCTCGCCGAGGGTATCCACATCCCTATGAACGACGTGTACGAGGTCGTGAGGGCGGTCGAGGCGAGAGAGGCAGACCTCGGCATTGTGCCGCTAGAAAACTCTATAGAGGGATCGGTCAACGCGACGCTCGATGCACTTACTTTCGAGTCGAAGGATGTCCTCATAGAGCGGGAAGTGGTGATAGACGTTGATTTAAATCTTTTGGGCGTGGCGGGCTGCTCTCTCGACTCCATAGAGGTTGTATTTACCCACCCTCACGCTCTCGCCCAGTGTCGATCTTTTATAGCAAGCAACATTCCGGGAGCTAGGGTCGAAGCGGCGATTTCCACAGCAGATGCGGCAAGGAGGGTCGCAAACAGCGGAGATCCTGCCCAAGCAGCAGTTGCAACCAAGCTTGCGGCCGAAGTCTATGGCCTACACGTTATTGCCGACGGCATTGCCGACTACCCCGACAATGCCACTCGTTTTGTAGTCTTAGGCCGCTCTGTTCCCCCACCTAGTGGGCAGGACAAGACAACCGTCGTGTGCTTCCAGGCTGAGGACAGACCAGGTTCACTACTGGAGATTCTTCAGGAGTTCGCTGCGCGCTCGATCAACCTCACCAAGATTGAGAGTCGTCCCACCAAAAAGGGGCTCGGTCAATACTGCTTTTTCGTCGAGTTCGAGGGGCATTTATCGGATGCCATTGTCGCCGATGCTCTAAAACACCTTTACGTGAAGCTTGCCGACCTCAAGTACTTAGGGAGCTATCCCGCTGCCTCCTCCGGAGCATCCGAACATCGCAAAAAACTAGTGGGCGCTTGGGCCGAAGCCGACGCTTTTATAGAGCGCCTAAGATCGAAAATGGAGCGTTTGGATGCAAGACCCTAGCTGGCCTAATGATGAGATCAAGTCGTGTTGAGCTTTCCAACGTATACACACCGTGATAGATCTCAAAACTCTTAGAGAAAACTTCAACGAGGTATCGGAGGGAATACGGCGCAAAGCTCCGCTTATCAGCTTGGAAGAAATACTTGAGCTCGACGCGTCCAAGAGGCAGCTGCAGCAGAAAGTCGAGAGTTTGAGGGCTGCCCAGAAGAACTTGGGGCGAGAGATCGCTCGAAGCCAAGGGGAGGCCCGAAACGCCCTTCTCGCTCAAGCAAAGGCTCTTGCCTCCGAGGTGGCCGAGGTGGAGGCCGAGCTCGAGTCCAAGGCCGGCGAACTCGAGGCGCTCCTGGCTTCAGTTCCCAACCCCGCACACCCTAGTGTTCCCGATGGGAACAGCGAAGAAGAAAATGAAATTGTGAGAGTCGTTGGCGAGGTTCCTAGTTTTTCCTTTCCCCCGAGAGATCAAGAAACCTTAGGTGAACTACTCGATGTTTTCGACTTGAAGCGCGGGGCAAGGACCTCGGGATCGCGCTTTGTGTACCTGAAGCGAGACGCTGCTTTGATCGAGTTCGCTCTGGTTCGCTATGCCCTAAGCAAGGCTGTCTCCTACGGCTTTGTGCCTGTGGTACCCCCGGTGCTTGTGAGAGAAGCAGCAATGTACGGGACAGGATTCTTTCCAGCTGACAAATTCGAGTTTTACTCGGTCCCCGAGGATGGGCTGTACCTGGTGGGGACCGCGGAGGTGCCGCTCGCATCGTTGCACGCTGGAGAAATTCTCGAGGCGGAGTCGCTTCCACTCCGGTATGTCGGCTTTTCCACGTGCTTTAGGCGAGAGGCCGGCACCTACGGAAAAGACACAAGAGGCGCATTCAGGGTCCACCAGTTCGACAAGGTGGAGCTTTTCAGCTTTACCGATGCAAATAGTTCTTGGGAAGAGCACGAGTTTTTGCTGGCTATAGAGGAAGAGCTGGTGTCGGGGCTTGGACTTCCATATCAGGTCGTGAATGTTTGTGCAGGAGAGCTCGGTGCCTCGGCCGCAAAAAAATACGATATCGAGGTGTGGTTGCCTAGCGAGGGTAGGTATCGAGAAGCTACCTCGTGCTCGAATTGCACGGATTTCCAAGCGCGCAGGCTGGGCGTGCGCTATCGAACTCCCTCTGGGACAGCACTATGTCACACGCTGAATGGAACGGCCGTGGCTTGCACACGGTGGATCGTGTTTATCCTCGAGAACTTTCAAGAAGAGGACGGATCCGTGGTCATTCCAAAGCCTTTACAAGAATTTGTCGGTCGCGAGCGTATAGAGCCGATTTGAGAACATTTTGGGGCGTTAGAGCGATTGTTGCGCTATAACGCTCGACCCTGTATATACTCGCGCATGGCATGAGGCGTCAGGAGCCTAGTCAGAGCACAGATCCCTCCCGGGAGGGCCGACGCGTCGTAACCGCTTATCTGAAAGGGGGAATCCATTGAATCAACGGAGTGGTATGAGCGCGCGCGCACACCGTTTGCTTGTCGGCGTTGTGGCTTCAGTCGTTTTGATTGGCGCGTGTAGCGGCCAGCGGCATTCTGGCGGGCTGTCTGGCTCTGTCGTTGGAGATGGATCTAGTACGGTATTTCCGATATCGGAGGCAATTGCTGAGGCATTCGGGAAGGAAAATCCGGACGTTCGGGTGACCGTTGGGGTGTCCGGCACGGGCGGAGGATTCAAAAAGTTCTGCGAAGGAGAGCTCGACTTCAACGACGCTTCACGCCCGATCAAAAAAGAGGAAATGGAGCGGTGCGCTGCCAAGGGCATAGAGTTCATCGAGCTTCCGATTGCTTACGATGGCATTTCAGTGCTAGTAAACAAGGCTAACGACTGGGTGGATTACATAACAGTCGCAGAGCTAAAAAAAGCATGGGAGCCGGACGCCCAAGGGAAGGTAACTCGTTGGAACCAAATCAGGCCCAGTTGGCCTGATCGCCCTCTCCAGTTATACGGACCGGGAACCGACTCCGGCACATTCGACTATTTCACAGAAGCCGTCGTGGGGAAGCAAGATGCTAGTCGTGGTGACTATACCGCTAGCGAGGACGACAACGTTTTGGTCCAGGGAGTTTCCGGTGACCCGAACGCCTTGGGATACTTCGGATACGCGTACTACGTGGAGAACCAGGACAAACTTAAAGCGGTTCCCATTGTCAATCCCAAGACCTCCAAGCCAGTGCTTCCTTCTGAAGAAACCATAAAAAGCGGCGAGTACTCGCCGCTGTCCCGGCCGCTGTTTGTATATGTCACAAAGAATGCTTCTCTACGTCCCGAGGTGCGCGCATTCTTAGACTTCTACCTTTCTCACCCGGAGATCATTGCGGCTACAGGATATGTAAGCCTGTCATCAGAGCTTTATTCGAGGGCCTCTAAGCGATTGGCAGCGGGCACTACTGGCTCGGCTTTTGGTGGAGCCACAGAGCTCGGGCCTGGCGGGCTGGAACAGGCTTATAAGTGACGCCTACCGCTACCGCCGTCGAATCTCGGCAAATTGGTCGATGGACGGGGGTGACAAGACGGCGAAAAGAGGGCGCGGCTGTTTGGGTCCTGCGGCTCTTTGCGGCCATATCGGTGTTGACCACTTTGGGGATAGTGTGGGTGCTCGCATCCGAGAGCTACGAATTCTTTAGGCACGTTCCTCTTAGGGAGTTCCTTACAGACAAGGAGTGGACTCCCCTCTTTTCGAACAAACACTTCGGAATAGCCCCCCTGTTGGTCAGCACGCTTCTCGTGACGGCGATAGCATGCGCAGTAGCTGTCCCACTGGGGCTACTCGCGGCCGTGGGGCTCTATGCATACCTTCCAGGTAGGTTGGCTCGAAAAGTCAAGCCCATCCTAGAGCTTCTTGCTGGTATTCCAGCCGTGGTGTACGGGTACTTTGCGCTACTAGCTGTTACGCCAGTTATCCAAAAGCTAATCCCCAGAACGGCTGTGTTCAATGCGGCGTCTGCAGGCATCGTGATGGGGATGATGATCCTCCCAATGGTAGCTTCGCTTTCCGAGGACGCTCTATCGGCCGTACCCAAGAGCATCGTCGAGGGCGCTTACGCCTTGGGCGCAACGAGACCGGCGGCCATCTTTAGAGTGGTTTTCCCCGCGGCTCTTGGGGGAATCGTCGCTTCAGTGATCCTCGCGGTGTCGCGAGCGATAGGAGAGACGATGATCGTCGCGATAGCTATGGGTCAGCAACCCCGGCTCACCTTGGATCCGCTAGTGCCCTCGGAGACGATGACCGCCTACATAGTTCAAGTCAGTCTCGGCGACACGCCGAGAGGCACTCTCGAATACCAGACTATTTTTGCGGTCGGGGCAACGCTTTTCGTTATTTCCATGTTGCTGAACCTCGCGAGCGTCAGGTTTGTGCGGCGGTTCCGGGAGGCCTATGAATGAGCGATACGGCAGATTTAAGAATCTCTCGTAGGCTCGGGGATAAGAGCGGGAAAGGGCGTGTTGCGGAGACGCTTGCATTGGTTTCCACGATTACGGCTGTGCTTTCTGCGCTTTTGTTTTTGTCATTGCTTTTGGCAAAGGTCGCAGTAGACGGGCTGCCGGCGCTGAGTTGGAGGTTTCTTTGGAGCTACCCCTCGGCTGATCCTACGCGAGCCGGGATAAAGGCGGCGCTGTTTGGAAGCGTGTACATAATGGGACTGGTGGCGGCAATGGCTATTCCTGTGGGAGTTGGTGCCGCTCTCTACCTCGAAGAGTTCGGCGAGAAGACTCGCTTCGCGCGCTTGGTGGAGCTAAATATACAGAACCTGGCCGCAGTACCCTCGATCGTGTACGGGTTGCTAGGCGCCGGGGTGCTTGTCAAGACGTTCAGAATGGGCGAGAGCCTAATTACTGGAGCTACGATCCTTACGCTTCTAGTTCTTCCCCTAATGATCGTGGCGTCAAGGGAAGCGATTCGAAGCGTGCCGCCGTCGCTTCGCGAGGCGGCCTACGCCCTGGGGGCTACAAGATGGGAGGTGGCGTCTAGAGTGGTGTTGCCCGCGGCCTCCCGAGGCATCGTTACCGGCGTGGTCCTTGCGCTCTCTAGAGCAATTGGAGAAGCTGCTCCCTTGGTGACCATTGGGGCGCTCACTTATGTAACTTTCGAGCCCAGAAGCCTTTCCGATCGATTTACGGTACTGCCCATCCAGATTTTTAACTGGATATCAAGGCCGCAAGAGAGGTTCCATCAAAATGCCGCGGCTGCAATTCTTGTTCTTCTCGGCGTCTTGATACTCTTCAACGGCACTGCTGTGTGGCTTAGAGCGCGAGCACAGAGGGCAGAGGCGAGGTGGCGTACATGAGCTCTCGCGGATGGACAAGCAACCCGGGGGTCGAGGCGATTTTTGGGGCACCGCCGAGAGAGGAAGCATTCGAGCCGGCATCAAGATCGGAGAGACCACGACTGGAGATGCGCGATACCGTCTTCGACATAAATTCGCTGTCCGTTTACTACGGTAATGTTCAGGCGTTGGCAGACGTTACTTTGCAAGTGTTTCGAAACCAGATCACAGCAGTGATCGGCCCTTCGGGGTGCGGAAAGAGCACATTTATTAGGTGTTTGAACCGCATGAACGACCTCGTACCGGGTGCAGTTGTAAAAGGATCGGTCCTTTTTGAAGGAAAAGACATATATGCTCCCGATGTCGATCCGATCTGGCTGCGGCGCCTGGTAGGTATGGTCTTTCAAAAGCCCAACCCTTTCCCCAAGTCCATTTATGACAACGTTGCCTTCGGCCTGCGCATCAACGGGGTGGCACGGCGCAACGAACTAGACGACAGAGTTAGAACTGCACTCGAGAAAGCCGCCCTGTGGGAAGCTGTAAAGAACAAGCTCAAGGAGAACGCCCTCACTCTATCGGGGGGTGAGCAGCAGAGGCTGTGTATCGCGAGAGCCATTGCGGTCGAGCCCGAAGTGGTTCTCATGGACGAACCGTGTTCAGCCCTCGATCCGATCGCTACCGCTCGCATTGAGGAGCTGATGCACGAACTAAAGCGCGATTACACCATCGTTATCGTTACCCACAACATGCAGCAGGCCGCTCGGATCTCTGACAGAACGGCCTTCTTTCTCACCGAGACAAACGCTAGTGGAGCCCGGTACGGTCGACTTGTAGAAGTCGATGCAACAGAACGAATTTTCACCAATCCAAAAGATCCCCGCACAAACGGGTACATCACGGGTCGCTTCGGCTAAGTTGCCCCGGTGTCCGCATGCACCCCCTAGCCTGAAACCCCGCTCTCAAGCGATCAGCTCAAGATCGACGATGATTGGCAAGTGGTCAGATCCAACGTCCGGGCCTACGCGGCGGGATACGATCCGAAAGTGTGGTGACACCAAACAGTGATCGATAGGCGCCAGAGCGAAAGGGCCTGGATTCAACTTTGGCCAAGTTGGCTGAGTTCCGAAGCCTCGGCGAGTATCCAAGAGCCCCGCCCTCTCTGTGAGCTCTGAAAATATGGAGGACCACGAGGTGACATTGAGGTCGCCGATGACGATGAGTCGCTCGGAGTATCGCTTTCTTGTCTCGGCAATAGCGCGTAGCTGGCGGTTCCTTAGGCGGTAACCATAAGGCGTGGTGGGAGAGAGAGGGTGTGTCACAACCACTGTGATGTCGGCGCCGGAGATGTGAATTTTGCTGACTATTGAGGGGAGGCCTGGGTCAGCGAAGTAGACCAGTTGGGGGTCTAGGAGTGGATACTTAGAGAAAAGAGCAATTCCAGCACCAGTGTCGGCTAGGAACGTGAATAGGAAAGGGTACTGCTCGGACAATCGCTGCTCGAGGTATTTCCCTACGGACTTGGACACTTCCTCTACGGCAAACAGGTCGGCGTCGATGGACTTAGCATAGGCCAGAACCTTTTCTGCCTCCGAGTTTCGGATATGCGAGTTGAGCTGAAGAACTCTTAGTCTTTGCGAGGATGGATCGGAGCCAGCCACCGGCGTTTGTTTGGGGGAAAGATACAGCGGGAGAACCTGCTGTGCATTTGCCGCTATCAGTAATAGAGCGGCCGCAGCGCCCAACCATCTTCTTCGGACAAAGAGGAGGATGCCTGCGCCGGCTTGTGCGGCGAGGTACACGGGGCGGAAGGCTGCCATCACATCGAAAAGCCATCCTCGGTCAGATAAAAACCCCCCGAAGGTCGCAACGCCGGTTACGCCCAACACAAAGTACACAGCTCGCCAGGCAATTCTCCTTAGTATCGTCATGATCGGTAATCCGCCGGGTTCGGGGGTAGTAAATGGAAGAGTTCAGAGTGCATCTCGCAGTTTTCCTCTCCGTCAATGCTTTGGCCTGGGTAGTGTGGCTGCTCGTTACGCCCGGCACATTCTACTGGCCGCTTTTAGTACATCTTTTGTGGGGGATCGTTCTTTTCCTGCACTTTGCTCTCGCAAATCGCTCGCAGCGCAAAAGGCGAGTGCTGAGGGGATACAGGCCGTACACCCGTGCCTCTTGAGGATTTTTCGCCACCAATATCTGCGTGGTTCATAAAAACCTTCGGGTCTCCTACCCAAGCCCAGGCTCGGGCATGGCCTCTTATTAGGCGGGGAAGTCACGTTCTCCTCTCCGCTCCTACCGGATCAGGTAAGACGTTGGCAGCATTCTTGGTGGCGATCGAACGGATCGGCCGGAAGCGCATGGCTGGTGATCGACGGCGAAGAGAGGGGGCCAGCGTTTTGTATGTCTCACCTCTGCGCTCTTTGGTGTCCGATGTGGCGACCAACCTCGTAGAGCCGCTTTCGGCCATCGGGAGTCTCGACCCAGCGTTTGAAGGGATAGAAGTAGGGGTTCGAACCGGAGACACGGCTGCGTCGGCCCGCTCCCGTCAGGTGAAAAGACCCCCCGATATAGTGGCGACTACGCCCGAGTCATTGGCTCTGATGCTTCTTTCCGAGGGGGGACGAAAGATTCTTTCCACCGTCGAGTATGTAATCGTCGACGAGATCCATGCGGTGGTTGGATCGAAGCGCGGACCACAACTAGCTCTGAGCCTCGAACTTCTGGAGGATCTTGTCGCCCCTTCCGGGAGGCAATCGCCGGAGGAGTCGTTCTTTGCGACCAGCTGGCGACCCGGGTATCACCGCCGTGTTGGCCTACAGAGGGTGGGTCTTTCGGCCACGCAAGAACCAATCACATCCATGGCCAGGTTTTTGGGGGGTGTTGGGCGGGAAGTCGCCATTGTCGATTGCGGGCGCTTTAGGGCTATGGATGTCCAGATCGAGCTCGGCAGCAGCGAAGTGGGCGCGGTGTGTTCGGGAGAGGAGTGGTCGGCTATCTACGAAAAGGTAGCGGCTCTTGTGCAAGAGCACCGGTCTTCGCTGGTTTTCGTGGCCACAAGGAGGATGGCCGAACGCGTCGGTGCGCGCCTAGGGGAGCTGCTGGGAAATGACGTCGTAGCTTCGCACCATGGCTCTCTTTCGAAGGAGCGCCGACAGACCGTAGAGTCTCGTCTCAAGGCGGGAGAGCTAAAGGCCGTGGTGGCTACTTCCTCTCTCGAGTTGGGGATCGACATCGGCGATGTAGACCTCGTGATTCAGATCGGTTCTCCCAAGAGCGTCACCACGGCGACACAGAGGATAGGGCGCTCGGGTCACGCTGTCTCGGGACTTCCTAAAGGCAGGATTTTTCCGTTGACTGTATCTGAGTTGGAAGAGGTCAGCTCGATCGTGGGCATGATGAGAGACGGCCTACTGGACTCGGCCACCTTCGTGGAAAAGCCCCTTGATGTTTTGGCTCAGGAGTGCGTGGCGGCATGTGTAATGCGGCCTCGCCAGCGGGACGAGCTATTCAAGATCGTTAGACGGGCGTGGCCGTACCGAGATCTCACGGCCGGCGAGCTCGACTCTGTATTGCAGCTTCACTCGAAGGGGCGGTGGGCGCTTTTGCACTTGGACCCAGTCTCGGGCGTTGTAAGGGCGACCCGACGAGCTCGACTGCACTGTCTAACCAACTCCGGCACGATCCCGGACACCGGGGAATATGAAGTAGTACAGATCGAAGACGGTTCCTTCTTGGGCTCTCTGGACGAAGACTTCGCCATCGAATCCGCCATCGGAGACGTATTCCAATTAGGCAACTCTTCGTGGAGGGTGTCCAAGGTTCGCCAGGGCCAGGTTTTGGTGAGTGAAGCAGGTGACGTGCCGGCAACCTTTCCCTTCTGGTTTGGCGAAGGCCCTTTTCGCAGTAGGGAGGTGGGGGAAAGGATTGGCCGGTTCCGACAAGCTTGGCTAGAGCTGTACCAAAAAGGCGTGGATCGGAGCGAACGGATCGAGTGGATCGGTGAAAAAGTACGGCTCAACCTATCTGCTGCTTCACGCATAGACGACTACCTAGCCGAAACAGCCAATTTGCTGGGGACTTTACCAACTCACTCACGAGTAGTCGCGGAACGGTTCTTCGACCACAGCGGCGGCATGCAGCTTGTGGTGCACGCACCTTTTGGATCTCGCATAAACAGAGCTTGGGGACTAGCTCTAAGAAAAAAGTTTTGCCGAAGCTTCGGCTTCGAACTCCAGGCCGCTGCCGGCGATGACGGATTACTGATCTCCTTGTCTACTATGCACTCGTTTCCGGTGGAGGAGGTGTTCGAGTTTCTCTCTCCGGAGTCGGTTCGCCACGTTCTAGAGCAGGCTGTGATTGGCACCCCTCTTTTCGCCACGAGGTGGCGATGGGCCGCAGTGTGCTCGCTATTGGTGGAGCGCAACAGAGCCGGAGGTAAGATTCCAATCAACCTGCAGCGGACAATTGCTCAGGACCGCCTCGCCGAGGCGTTTCCGCAGTCACTGGCGTGTTTCGAAACGCTTCCACCTGGTGACATTCCTGTGCCTTTAGATCACCCCGTCGTAAGACAGACACTAAGAGACTGTCTTGAATATGCAATGGATACAGAAGAACTGGTGAGAGTCGTAGAACGGCTAAAAAGCGGACAGATCGAGCGAGTTGCTGTCGATGTGCCATTCCCCTCACCTATGGCCGAGGGGATACTTCAAGCCAAGCCGTACGAGTTTCTAGACGATGCTCCTCTGGAGGAGCGCCGTGCCCACGCAGTACCCGGCATTGGAAAAAGGCCAAGGACCCCGTATTCGGGCTCTATAGACGCGGAAGTAGCTAGGAGAGTGAGGCAGCGACGCTGGCCTCGACCCGATGGCGTAGAAGAGCTGCATCACACCCTTGTATGGATGGGCTTTGTAACGGAGGCGGAGGCAGCAAGCTCAGGATGGAACGGATGGCTAGAGCAGTTAGCCGAGCAAGGTCGGGTTGAATTCGAGGAAGGACGGTGGAAAGCAAAAGGAGTGAAATGGGACTGGACCTCTGTTGCCGAGGGTCGCTTGCAGGCGCTCGGCTTTGTTGCGATGGGAGAAGAGCCATTGGTGGGCTCTGGGGGTAGGCGGGCTCTGCTCGAACTAGAGGCAGCAGGTAAGGCATTGAGGGTGCGTGTCGGAGGCGAAACTGTTTGGGCCGAGCGTAGAGCTGCTTCCGAAGGGCTGAAACTTACTCGCAGAAAACTGCTCGAAAGTTTTTCACCCGTAACCATCGAGGCTTTTCAAAAGTTTTTGAATCACTGGAACCACTTGTGCGAGGAAACGCGGCTGGAGGGACCAGAAGGAGTGGTAGAGGCAGCGCTTTGTGCCGGTGGGCTTCCGGTGGAGGCTGGTCGCCTCGAGAGGGAGTTCTTATCCGAAAGAGTTAGGGGCTACAGGCCCGAGTGGCTTGACTCGGCCATCTCTTCTGGGAGGATTGTGTGGTTTAGAGCGGGCCCGTACCGCCGCGTTGCCTTCTCCAAGCTGCCGATCTGTCTAGTACCCTTTGCCGACGCCCACATCTGGTACAGCGTATGGGGCGGCGGAGCCGATCCCCAGAAGCTGTCGGGCAATGCCGCTGCGGTGTACGAGATTCTCTTGGAGCGGGGTCCGCGTTTTTTCTTTGATCTGGAGCGCGAGGCGGGTATTCCGTCAGCGTGGCTGGAGAGAGCTATCGAAGAGCTAATCACGCTTGGCCTTGTTACAGCAGATTCTTTTTCCTTGGCACGATGGATGCTGCGGGCCAAGCGACTGAGAGCACTTCCCATCCGCATAACGGGGAGAGTTTGGGCAATTCAACGAGAGCTGATATGCAGAGAGAAACCGGATGGCGAGCGCATAAGCGAGTGTGTAGCCAAAGGACTTCTCGCCCGCATGGGAATTGTATGGAGGGAGCGTTTCCTAGAGTGCAAAGTACCCCTTCCCTGGGGCGACATCCGGAGCGCTCTGCGGCGATTAGAACAACGGGGAGAGGCGCGCTGGGGGCGATTTGTTCGGTCAGGATCGGGAGAGCAATTCGCAGCGCCAACCGCACCGGAGTACTTGGCTAGGATAGCTGCGCTTGGGCAACACGCAGACTCTGGATAAGTAGGCAGATCTCACAGCCAGGGGGTTACGCGGTCCTCCAGCGAGCACCCGTGACGATCGGGCCAGACATCCCTCTGGAGCGGAGTTCGAGCTCGGCATCGAAGTTCGCCTTTGAACATTTCACTGTAACCTCGATTTGATACGTAGCACCGTCGGCGGTCGACTTGAAATTGTGGTTCTTGAACTCTTTGCTCAAAATCTGCCCACAATATTCATGGACGAACTCGACGAGCTGCTCCAACTCGGCTTTCGAAACATGATTCGGATCGGACAACTCGCGCATTCTGCCAAGTTGACCGCGCCCAGCCGCATCGATGAATTCGCTGGCCGTTCGCTGTGGTTCTAAGATCTGGCGCTCAACCAAGTTGCGGACGCGCTTTCCGAAAAGTAACAGCATACCGCCCCCTATTAACGCTAGAACCACGAGCGCGACCAGTCCTACGATCAGACACGTCCGCAAGCCGCTCTGCCTTGGTGGTTGATAGGGCTGGGTGGGGTAAGGAGCATATGTTGGTTGCTGCATCGTGGCAGGCGGGTACTGCCCGGGAGGCTGAGGTGGGATTACTCCTGGTGTAGGGATGTTCGGTGGGTAATGAGGTGGCTCTTGAGACACTGTGAGATCCCCTTGAATGCAAGAGATTTGAAGCGGTGTCATTGTAGCGATTGTTTCGAGTACGCGACTCTAGGGTATACAGATTTCCAGCTAACATCGGGGTGTGTGCGGAAGATTTGTTCAGGCCCTTCAACCTCAGAAAATCGTCGACTACTTCGGGGTAGATCCCTCTTCGATCGCAAAGGCTGTACTCGAGCCCAACTTCAATGTGTCCCCCTCTCAAAAGATTCTCCATGTACTTGCAAATATTGAACGTGCCCACGTCGAGGAAGGATATTCCCGAGAACAAGAATGGGTGGAGCGAGAGCGAGGGTCGCGATCCACAGAGGGCGACTATGAGGTCAGAATCGCTGAGCGCATTAGATGGGGGCTGGTGTTTCCCTGGGCCAAGTCAGAGAGATCCGGTCCGAATCCGATAAATGCGCGAGTGGAGTCGCTCACTACGAAACAGACATTTCGAAAAATTTTTCTTGGACAACGTTCCCTCGTGCCGGCCGACGGCTTCTACGAGTGGCGAAAAGTCGGATCGGGAAGGAAGATTCCGTACTTCATCAAGTCAGCTGCCGACGAGCCCCTCGCCATAGGTGCGATTTGGAGCATTTGGTGTCCTCCCGACGGCGGAATCCCGTTACGAAGTTGTGCTCTAATAACGGTTCCAGCCCCTTCGGAGCTAAGAGATATTCATGATCGGATGCCCGCTCTTGTCGACCCCTCCAACTTCGATCGCTGGCTGGATCCCGAATACTCCCAAGCAGAAGTGCTTTTGGAAATGCTTCGCCCAACCGAAGCTTGGATGCTCGAATGGTACCCGGTGAGCCCACGCGTGAATAATCCCTCGGTTAACGACCCTAGCCTGATCGTTCCCGAAAAAGGTCAGAGCATTGCTTCTCAGCGAACCACGAGGACGGGGCAGTGAGCGTGGTGGACCACGCGGTCGGAGATAGAACCGAGTAGAAACCTTTCGATGGCACCAGCTCCTCTCGATCCCACTACTAAAAGATCGGCGCCCTCCCTCTCGGCGTATTCAACGAGTGTGTCGGCAGGGTGGCCGTCTATAACCACAAAGTTCGCGTCGTAGCCGACAGCGGCGAGAGCCTCCTTGGCCCGGTGTTCGGCTTCTTGGCGAAGGGAGTCCATCTGGGCCTGCAGGTCTATGGGCGTCTCGAAAGCCGCCGCATAGAATGTCGCTGGCAGGTGGCTCACGTGGACCACATCTAGTTTCGCTCCCGCAGCCTTGGCTATTTCGGCAGCGAGCTTGACCGCCTCTATCGAGTAATCTGAACCGTCGTTTCCCACGACAATTTTTTGAAGTCCTTGCATTGCAACTCCAACTCGACTCGGGTCCGCCCCGCGGGGTTCTCAGGTTTGAGAGCGACGGGACAACCGTACTCATAATCGTAGTCGAGAAGCGTGTGTTTGATGAAGTCTCTCGAACGACAAAGCTCATGTGCGAGCGAGGGGGGGCGAGCAAAGGTGTGTGAGATCAGAGCAGCGAGACCTAGGCGGCGGACAAGCGAACTCCGAGCATACGTGCGCATGGGTTACAGGTCGGTCCGCGCCCTTGCTATGTTCGGTCGCATCCTTGTGATTTACGTGATCTTATTGGGACTCCGCCGAATTCTGGGGCGTGATCGGAGTGCCAGGGTCGAAGAAGGTATACACCTTTGGAGCGCGCGAACCCTCTACAAAGGCTTTCTTTCGCTCGAAGGCGTCTACATCAAGCTGGGACAGTTCATGTCGATGCTCACCGGACTTCTACCGGATCAATACCTGGATGAATTGGAGAAACTACAAGACGCCGTCCCACCTCGCCCATACGAGGCAATTGCGGCCCGGATAACAACGGAGTTGGAGAAGCCTATCGAAGCGGTCTTTGAAGAGTTGGAGGAGAAAGCGACAGCCTCGGCCTCACTTGGGCAGGTTCACCTGGGACGTCTGCGGGATGGCCGAGAGGTTGCCGTCAAGGTTCAGTACCCCGGCATCGAGCAAGTAGTCAGGACCGATTTGGCAGTAGTACGCCTAGCTGCTTCCGTGATCGACTTTTTCTTTCCCGAGCTCAACTACCGCAATGTCTACGAAGACCTGAAAAAGACCATTACTAGAGAGCTCGACTATTTGAACGAGGGCCGCAGCGCAGAGCGGATAGCCGCAAATTTTGCCGACAATGACCACGTCGAGTTTCCTTTGATTTACTGGGAATACACCACGTCAAAGGTGCTGTGCATGGAACGAAAGAGAGGGATCAAAATCCTGGATGTCGCGGCCATCAAAGAGGCGGGGATACGCCCTATAGATGTCATAGAGATACTAGTTCAAGCGTACTTCAAACAGCTACTGGTAGATGGTTTCTACCACGCCGATCCGCATCCCGGGAACTTTTTCGTAAAAAAAGCAGCGGACGGTCGCCCCACGATAGTGTTTTTGGATTTCGGCGCTGTTGCTGAGTTTCCAAAAGATTTCAAGGACGGGATGAGGACCGTCGTCTATGGATACATGCTGCGGGATGACAAGCGTGTCATAGAGGGAATGCGCCAGATGGGCTTCGAGGCGGCTGGTGCGGACGAAGAGATTTTCGAGAAGGCAGTCCGCCATTACATGGACAAGCTCTTACATTTTTCACCACAAGACTTTTCCAAGCTCGACCTGCGCGAGTTTGACATCCGCAAGAACCTAGAGGAGATGCAACTTTCCTTTAGAGAGCTTGCCCGGACATTCCAGGTTCCTCGTAACTGGTTCTATGTAGAACGGACCCTCACTCTTCTTATGGGATTGTGTGCTCGTCTAGACCCCAAAGTGGATGCCTTCTTGTACGGGTTTCCCTATGCGGTGGAGTTCGTGTTTGGAGGCGACTCCAAGCTGGCGGCTATCTGGGGTACTACCTCCGATCCGACAAAAGCTCGCAGCCGCGCTGTAAAAAAAACGAGTTAGTCTTCACTTTTTCCGGTACCGAGCACTCTGTCTGTGTAGGGGTTTCGGAACAAACCCACAGGGTCCAGTTCAGCGCGAACCTGTTGAAAGGCCTTCCACTGCGGGTATACCGATTCGAGAGTCGCTGCTGATCGGAAGTGCATTTTCCCCCAGTGCGGCCTCCCGCCAACCTCTTCCATAAGGGCCTCGACCATCTGGAAGTACTGAATTGGCTGCATGCCTCTGTAAGTGTGGACAGCTATCCACGCGGTATCTCTGCCATAAGCAGGGCTCAGCCATGGGGTCTCGGCAGGCGTGAAGCGCACCTCTACCGGGAACGAGATACGCAATCCAAAATCCTCGATTGCTTTCCGCAAGCGACGCAGAACCGGAGCTGTTTCTTCAACGGGGATCGCATACTCCATCTCATAGAAGCGAACCATGCGCTCGTTTAGGAAGGCTTTGTACCCGGGCAAAACTCTTGAAGATGAAGTTTCCATATCCGCGATTCGCTTGTTGATAGAGGGGATCGCTGCTGGAAACATCCTCCCGACTCGACACAGGGTTTCGAATACGTAGTTCCCGAGAAAGATTGTGTAAAACCAGAGCTTCTTGGGGTCCACCTCTTTGGGCTCTTTAGACGTGCGGTTGTGCGATTTGGCCAAGACTTTGTCGGTGTGGGGAAACCAAAAAAACTCAAAGTGCTCGTTGCCAGACCTCAGTTCGTCGAGAGAGCAGAGCGCTTCTTCCCAAGGTATTGGCCACTCTTTTGTTAGAAGGTTGAATGTGGGCTCCAGTTCGAACCCTACCGCGGTGACAATTCCCAAAGCGCCGAGGTTCACGCGAGCGGCTTGGAAGAGATCCGAGTCATTGTCTTCGGTGAGCTCCAGGATGCGCCCTCTCCCATCCACTATTCGCACGTAGTTGACCTGGGCAGAGATGCTTCCGAATAGCGAAGAAGTTCCATGAGTCCCGGTTGCAATCGCGCCAGCCAGCGATTGCTTACCTATGTCGCCCAAACTGGAGAAGGCTAAGCCAAGCGCGTAAAGTGAAGCCGCGGCTGCCTCGATTGTCATTCCGGCCCGGATAATAGCGGTAGGAGGGTCCAACGAGTAATTCTCGACTCCAGAGTACCGCTCGAGCGACACCATAAGCCCGTCGGTGCATGCAACGTCGGTAAAGGAGTGACCGCTGCCCACTGCTTTGATACGGGATCCACTAGATTGAGCTCGTTCGACGGCGGCTACGATCTCCTCCTCGATGGCGGGTCTCAGCGATTCCTTGGGCGAGCAGGTTTGATTCCCTGCCCAATTGACCCACGCCTCGAGGCCTTTACGTGCGAGCCTAGGCATTGGAATACTCGGGTTTTAAGAGACACTCGGCAAAAAGCGGTGTTAGTTTAGCTCTACCCCTAAAGTCTCGGGTGAGCCTGCCCCGCCTTGCCAAGTGCGTGATCGGCGATTGTCGTTGACATAAACAGGTAAGAAGAGTCGTCATGGCACGTCAGTTCGCAAGAATACCGCCGAGGGTCGCTGCTTCGCTCGGAGAAGGAGTCGACCGGCGCAATCTCGACAGCGGTCTTCTTCTACGCGTGTGGCGATTTGCCGCTCCACACCACAAGAAGATTCTCGCCTATGCAGCACTTCTAGCAATAGGAACGGTCATAGGAGTTCTACCCCCCTTGGTGCTGCGCCAGATCATCGATCGGGCGCTACCATCTCGGCAGTACGCCCTTTTGAATCTTTTAGCGCTGACCGCGATCGCCCTAGCGGTGGCGGACACAGTTTTTTCGGTCGCCAACCGTTTTTTGTCGGCATCTATTGGTGAAGGGATCATCCTCAATTTGCGAGTCGCACTGTTTGACAAGTTGATGCAGATGCCGGTGGCCTTCTTCACGAAGGCGCAAACGGGTGCGATTATGAGCCGGTTTTCCACTGACGTAGTGGGAGCCCAGTCTGTCGTGACAACGGTGACGGCAGTGGCGACAGAGGGCCTTTTGCTGCTGGCCACTCTAGCGGTGATGCTAACGCTGAGCTGGCAAGCAACCGCTTTGGCGCTCGGAATTATGCCAGCCGTGGTGATTTTGGACAGATGGATCGGTCAGAGGGTCGTACCGCTTTCCAGGTCGAGGCTTGAAGCGAATGCCGCAATGAACACCACAACAAGCGAGCACTTCAATGTGTCCGGAGCTTGGGTATCGAAGCTGTACGGTGACCGCCAACGAGAGACGACCTCTTTTGCTGAAAAGGCCTCTAGGGTGGCCGAGTACGGCGTGAAAACAGCAATGGTTATGCGGACGTACTCGGCCTGTCTTTCGCTCTTGGGCGCGGCAGGAACTGTTTTCGTGTACTGGGTCGGAGGCACCTTGGTGATGAGGGGGACCATGACCATCGGCACGCTTCTAGCTCTGGGAATTTACGCGCAACGCTTGTATACACCAATCTCCGTGATCGCATCAGCCCGGGTGGACCTTCTGTCAGCGCTCGTCGCATTTGAACGGTGTTTCGAGGTTCTCGACGCCGACGTTCCAATAAAGGACTCTCCCACCGCTCGTCCTCTTTTGATCAAAAAGGGGCGGGTTGTATTTGACCACGTGTGGTTCAGGTATCCCTCAAAGGAAGCGACGTACATTCCCTCTCTCGAACAGAGCGGATCCGATCTCGGCTTCACCTGTTCGGAGGGGAAGTGGATTGGGTGCGATGCGCCCAGTCGGCTCGAAGAGTCGCAGTCTTTGACCTATGACGAATCTCATGTATGGGTGCTACGAGATGTCTCGTTCATTGCGGAGCCGGGAAAGATGACAGCTATCGTGGGGCAGACCGGAGCAGGGAAAAGCACGCTGCTTTCGCTGATCCCGAGGCTGTACGACGTGGATAAAGGACGGATTTTGATCGATGGCGAAGACATACGAGATGTCACCCAGGAAAGCTTGAGGCAACAAATCGGAATGGTGACTCAGGAAACCTTTTTGTTTCACGACACCCTCGAGGCCAATCTCCGCTATGCAAGGCCAGATGCCACCGAGGAAGAGCTGCGTCGTGCGTGCGAGATCGCGGGTGTTTTGTCATTGGTAGACTCCCTTCCCGATGGGTTTTCTACCGTCGTAGGCGAACGGGGATATCGTCTTTCCGGTGGCGAAAAGCAGCGAGTGGCGATCGCTCGCCTGGTACTCAGGGATCCTAAGATCGTGATTCTAGACGAACCTACCGCCCACTTGGACCAGGAGACCGAGACAGCTGTCCACTCTGCTCTAATGAAAGCCTTGGAGGGGAGAACCGCTATCGTCGTGTCACACAGGATGTCCTTTGTGGAGCATGCGGACGCTGTGTACGAGCTTACCGAAGGAAGATTGGTTCGCACCCGTCTCCCCCGTCTAGAGCGCGCTTCCCAGGCGTGAGCGTGAGCGATTCGACAGGTTCGGAAATGTTGCCTCGGATTACACGTTGAAGCGGACGAAGAGCACGTCTTCTGGTCTAACAACGTAAGACTTTCCCTCCAAACGCACAGCCCCTCTTCGCCGAGCTTCCTTGAGAGATCCTACCTCTAGAAGCTTTTTAGCAGGAATCACTTCTGCCCTAATGAAACCGCGCTCCATGTCAGAGTGGATTCGGCCGGCCGCTTCGAGCGCGGTTGATCCTTCTGGGAGGAGCCATGCCCTAGCCTCTTTGTCGTTTGCCGTGTAAAAGACAATGAGGCCCAACGCCCGAAGAACAGCCGATGCGAGACGCGTCGCTATCGGAGTTTCAATGGAAAACTCGGCGGCCATTTCAGCAGCCGTGTCGGCATCGGCTTCTGCAATCTCTGCCAATCCGGCTTCGATCTCGAGGGGCGAGGCTATAACCGCCGTCGCGACCTTGGCGAGCTTATCGGCTACGAGGCGCTGAAGTTTTTCGGCGTTTGTCGCTAAGGACTCGTCTATGTTGACAATAACTATCAAAGGCTTGGATATGACCAGCCCCCACTCTTTCGGAATCAAGCTTGTGTCCCGGGCGAGATTGCGCGCAGCCTCGATGTCTTGGGACTCCAGCAACGACACAAGCTTTTGAGAGGCTTCGACTACGACGCTCACATGACGGTCCCCAGCCGCCGCAATTTTTTTTAGCCGAGGTATCGCTCCTTCTATAACAGAGAGGTCTTCGAGAATAGCAGTATCCACCCAGCGATAAACTTGGCCGATCCCTTCTTTCGATGCTTGTGTGGCATCCTGGGAAGCCTCGGGCCGCACGACGACCACGACGCAGTCGCTTTCCCTTATGGGAGCGACCGAGCGCCCACCTACTTCCTCGAAAGAGAGTTTCACGGGGGTAACTTGTGCGGATCCTTCTGCTTGAGCTATGCGAACCAGGGTCTCGTCCGGAAGTGAATACACGATGTGAGAGTGTTTTGCGCCGGGGCTCGTTCTGCCCAATGCCCTCAAAAGAGTGGACTTTCCTGATCGAGGTTCCCCAGAAACGGTTGTACGCTCCATCGATGCGCGTCTCGTTGATCAGTGGTCTTCGGACCGTGAAGAGGATCCCATCGAGAACTGACGGCGATAGCGAGAGGTCGACGATTTGGAAAACGAAGCTAATTCGCACAAGCACGTAGTTCCCAGCAAAGAGAAGTTCGGGAGAGCCGTCCCCCTTTTAGTGATCGTAGTGGTCATAGCTGCACTCACCCGTTTTTCTGGACTATCGCACCCCAGGGAGGTGTACTTCGACGAAACCTACTATGCCAACGATGCCGTTGTATACCTAGAAGGCCGGGAGGCGTTTCGAGATAACTTGGACGCACGGTATGGAGGAACCTCTCGTGCTTCCCAGATTGTGCCTGTTGGAGCTGTGCCAGGCGAGATTTCGTGGGTCCATCCGCCTTTAGGAAAGTGGGCCATTGCCATTGGGATCATACTCTTTGGCAAGCAGCCGCTCGGATGGAGGGCACTTCCAGCGACCTTTGGAACGGTAGCTGTCGGACTGGTATTCGTCATTGCCTGGCTCCTGTGGGAAAAGCGGAGCTGGGCATTTCTCGCCGCACTCATGGTGGCGGTGGACGGCCTGGAGATCACCATGTCGCGGGTGGCTATGCTCGACATATTTGCTGCAACCTTCATGCTCGCATCTTTCGCTTGTTTGCTGGCAGAAAGGCACAGACTCACTCGCATGAGACAGTCATTATTGACGAGTACGAGCGGAGTGACCGATGGGCAAGGCATTTATCCGGACCCAACCGGCTCTATCCACTCGTATCCAAGGCAAAATCCCGACGAACCTTGGGACGCGGTCTACCAAGATCTCGAATACTCACAAGACTTTGAATACTCAGTCCAGTGGCGAGATGAATCGCCTCGCTCGTCTCTCGGTTCCAAGCGTTATCTTGCATTGTCCGGTGTGTTGATGGGCCTCGCTTTGGCTTCCAAGCTCAACGCGCTGTTCGCTTGGGTCATTGTGGTCGTCTTTGCGCTCGTATGGTATGTGCAGCTTCGCGCTCCCACCACCCGTGCTTCGGATGCAATCATGAACTGCCTTCCTAGGGTTTTGACTTTACTGGTTTTTGTACCCGCCCTCGTGTATGTGATCAGCTTTACACGCTTCTACGTAGACAACGCCGCCGGATCTATCGGAAAAAATCCGCTGGGGACCCTTTCAGAGTTCGTCAAGTTACAGGTGAATACAGTCAAATACCACTCGACGATGCGCCAGGATCATCCGTACAAGTCGTCCCCGCAATCCTGGCCCCTCATGTGGAGGCCGATCGCTTTTTGGTATCACGATTACCAAAACGGGATGCGAGGCCACATTTTGGCGGTAGGCAATCCAGTACTTTGGTGGTCTTACCTTCTGTGCTTTCCTGCGCTGCTCGGATTAATCGTTGCCAAGAGGCGCTGGCAGGACATCTTTGTTTTGGCAGGCTATGCAGGGCAGTATCTACCGTGGTTCGCGTCTTCTCGGACTGCCTTTTTTTATTACATGCTTCCCGTCGTGCCATTTATGGCTTTGACAATTGTTTCGGTGGTGGGCTCGCTTCGAAAACGCGTTCGACAGGCTGTTTTCATGGGCCTGGGGAGTGCGGCTTTACTCGCAGGGATCGCTTTCTATCCCATATGGACGGGAATTCCTATTGCCGAATCGATCTGGTCACGACTTATGCTTTTCCGGAGTTGGATTTAAAGTGTCGGCAAGGTTAGTGAGTATTGGGAGCCGCATAGGATGAGCAAGAGGACAAGAAAGCGGAGAGCAAAGGCGAGGCGGTCTAAAGCAAACCACCGCAAGCGTCCTAACACTGGATAATCCTAGCCGGGGTGCGAGTGCGTGTTCTAGACATTCCGCCGAAATACCACACGAATACTAGGGTCGCCAGGAAGGACAAGGTGGCAATCGATCCCCACCTAGGTTCCAGTCCGAGATAGGAGATTACGATCCCCGCTGGAATAGACGATAAGGAAGCAGATCCGGCATCCCCCAGGGAAAATCGAGTGATCGGCACCATCCCATAAGAGGGTAGTGTCACTCCCAAAAGCGATGCCACCGCAGCCACACTCCAGGCCCCAATTCCGGAAAGCGTTATCGTCGTTACCATGCGGCGCACAGGAATTTTTGCGAGCAATGCTGCAGTTACTGCGGCGGCCACCAGGCCGGCGAGGGGTCCTTGCACTGCAGAAGCTTGGTTGGGGCTGGAAAAGATGGCAGTCACCAAGGCTGGCGCTGTGCCTGCTTGAACAGTCGCAGCGGGTATCGAGATCCAGGTGAGCTTCGATGTTTGTGCCATCCGGAGGGACGACTCGTTGTTGTCGACGGAGTAGGCCGAGCGGCGAATAGCCGCAGTTGTGGTTGCAACGGCAAGAATTCCTGCCCCTGCTCGGAACAGCGTTATCGACTTTCCCTCGAGCGGAACCGCACCTAGCCCGATGCCGCCTGCCCAGGCGATCGTTAATGCAACGCCTGTGAATCCGACCAACATCCAACTGCGCTTAGGGATTTTCGTGGAATTCCCGTATGCCCAGAGAAGAAAAAAGGGCCCAAAGGTGGCTGAGAAAACAATGGCAAACGCGGGGAACACCTCAGTGCCCCCCTTCACTGGGCCGCATTACTGCTCTCGACAAAGGTTCTAAAAGTGGCGAGCCGTCTCGCACGAACACGGGGTATTCGTCTAGTGGCACCTTCATTTCTAGGCGCGTGTCACCGTTGTAAATGCGCCCGGGGTCGAACAGGTAACGCCAGCTTCCTTGGTCGGGTAGTCGCACATCGGACGCGCCCGACTCGTCGATGATTGGCTGAACGAAGATGTCGGGGCCGAGCGTGTAAGAGAAAGTCCTGCGATCCAGGAAGCGCATCGCTGACTGCTGCTCTATAGGGAATCGATGTGCCAACTCAAGAATATACGGGACGAGAGCCATGTGTATTCGGACGAAGCGAGCGTAGGCCTCGGTTGCCTCGGGGCCGTAGCCGAACGGACGGTGCTCGGCTATCCCTCCGTTCTCCATAACGGGCGAGAACGCGCCCAGAGCTGCCCAGCGAAGCAAGAGATCTCGGGGGACAACCGATCCCGGAGGGGCTATATATCCGCCAATGTCGGAACCGAAGCCAAAGTATCCGAGTTCCGAGGAGTAGTAAAAGTTGAGGAGGGCTCCCCTGATCCCGGTGTAGTGGTTGGGATCGAAGGAACTCAACTGGTCGCCGACCCATCCAGACCAACCGATTTCAGGTGGAGAGAACGAGTGAGCCAGAGCAGCTTTGGGGCCCGGATCACGGCGTTGCGTGTCGACGGGCCTAGCTGTGATCATGGCATCAGCTCCCCGTGCTAGCCTGGTGATTTGGTAGAGGGTGGCGTAATACTGTCTCGAGTACTCTAGGGGCGAAACCTGGCGAGATAGATATGGAGACCACGGGGCCGCGACTACGTAGGGATCTGTCGCATCGACTTTGAATCCATCGACTCCTAGGGAGAGTGCCTTGTCCATTAGGGAGCCCCACCACTGAACAGCTTCGGGGTTGAAGAAATCGACTAGGCTGCCTTGCCCTTTCCACCATCGAACGACTTTGGGCGATCTTTGAGGACCTTCGGTCATGAAAAACCCTTTTCTGGCCGCTAGTTCGTACTCGGATCTGGCTTCGAGGTTCATGACGCCGGTTATCCATACGATGACTTTTACCCCCCGAGAGTGAAAGTAGGCGACCATACCTGCAAAATCTTGAAAGCGGTTCGGATCGGGCTCGAACGTGTTATATGCAGTTTCCCACGGGCTGTCGATAATCACTGCTGTAACCGTGATTCCGCGGTCGAGGTAGCTATCAACGAGCCGGACAGCGCTGTCTTGTGTGGACTCGTCTTCCCATACCCAGTGGCCGTACACCCAGGAGGGGGGCGGTGAAGTTTCGGTTACCGAGATTTTTTGTACGTGGCTAGCGTCGGCCGGTGCTGGTCGGTCAATAGATATAAACGGCGACGATGGTAGGTGCGGCTCTGGAGACTGTGTAGCTAGACAGGAAACTGCCAAAATCGCGCCAGCGATGGCGATCCGTGTGAGTACCCGCAGTGTGCGTGCACGCACGAAATCTCGACAAACGAGCCGTCCAGCCATATGCCTGGAAAACATAACCCCGACTCTTTGTCTTTAGGTTTTCTTAACGGAGGATGGGGTTGGGGAAGGTGTTCTGGATGGGGTCGGCTTTCTGGTCGGGGGAGGGCTCGAAGTTTCTTTGGGAGACGCCGGCACTGTTTGCGACGGTGAGGCATCGGAAAGCTCGGATTCTTGGAAACCAGGAGGTTGCTCCTGGCTTGGCTCTTCTCCGTAAAGTTTATTAACCGAAGCCGAGAGCAACATGTACCCATCGAAGGTCTCAACGGATCTAGCCCTGATGCCCGCTATGGGGGGAATAGGTAGGACCGCCGACAATGCAGCTTTGGCGCTAGACGTCTCGACTCCCTTCTGATCGATGGCTTTAGGCTCGAGCGTCAACATGGTATCCGAAATCTCAAGGAGTGCTCTGGCCGATAGGTGAAGTGTCCGACTACCATCCCCGGAGACATCTGCGGCAACGGATACATCGCCCGGAGCGAGAGTGACCGTTATCGCGAACCCCTCGGCTCTGAGAAAACGGTTGAACTCGGACTGCTCAAGCCGGGCTGTCACCTGGCCTCGCTCAGATTCGAATGCTGATACACCCCCCATTACTCTTCGCCGGTCAAAATGAACGTCGGATAAAACGAACGAGACCTCCGAAAAGTTTACGGGGCTTATAAACCGGTCTGATGCCGTCGCAGCTTGTGCGGTGTCGACATGATTCATGCGAACACTCAGGGATGGTAGTTTCCCGGAGACCATGTCGGCGAGGAAGGCCCTCGTACCAAAAGAGACTTCGAGTTCTTCCGGGTTGTAGAGGGCTTTTAGATCTTTTGTTACTGCTGCCTTGGCCCTGGGGAGGAGAAGCATTTGAGCCGAGAGGCCTGCCGTTACGAGGAAGACTATGGCTGCTGCTAAGAAGTACGCCGTAACCTTGGCAAAACGTTTCACAAACGAGCTCCTGTAAACGTATGACCATGCATCGAAAGATTTCTAGACGACTCCAGCTCAAAGCCGACAAAGACTATGTGATTCTCGCCGACAACATGGATGTCCTTCCAGCTTTACCCGACGAGTGCGTAGACCTGGTTTACATAGATCCCCCGTTCAATACAGGAAGGGTACAAAAACGCGTCACCGTGAGGGCCATGCGCGTTTTGGAGAACGGCTCCGGAGAGGGCGCAGGGTCCGAGGGGAAAAAGAGCCCTGCGCAAGAGATTGGAGGAGCAGGCGTAGAACCATCGCTACGCCGTGGATTCTCAGGTGCTAAATACAAGTTGGAGACAGTAAACGAAATTTACTACCCGGACTGTTACCACGACTACGCTCGCTTCTTGGTACCTCGGCTTCGAGAAGCCAGGCGCCTTTTGTCGAAACGTGGCAGCATCTACGTACACCTTGACTACAGAGAGGTCCACTACATAAAAGTCGAGCTGGATCAAGTATTCGGGCGAGAGGCTTTTTTGAACGAGATTGTCTGGGCCTACGACTACGGAGGGCGGACGAGGCGGCGTTGGCCCTCCAAGCACGACACCATCCTCTTTTATGCAAAGGATCCTAGGGAGTACTACTTTGATCTCGAAGCGGCGGGAAGAATCCCGTATATGGCTCCCAGCTTGCAAGCGCCGGAAAGGGCTCAACGGGGTAAGAGCCCGACGGATGTATGGTGGCACACTGTTGTATCGCCCACCGGAAAAGAGAAAACAGGGTACCCCAACCAAAAGCCCGAGGCGATCTTGAAGCGGATCGTAGCGTCGTCTTCTCCGCCGGGAGGACGAGTTCTGGATTTTTTCGCTGGAAGCGGAACTACGGGCGTGGTGGCTCGTCGTTTGGGACGTCGCTTCGTCCTCGTAGACTGTGAGCCGCGAGCGGTGGAGATAACTCTGAACAGGTTGGAAAAAACTTTTGGCACTGCAGACGAGATAGAAGTTCTAGATTTCTCCGCCAAGAAATCCATGCGTGGAGCCGAGTCTCCCTTTTGAATGGGCCGTGGGCAATGAGGCAAACCCTTTGACTACCTGGGCCTAGGTGATGCAGACTTCGCCCCCGGTCTAGCGAAAACCACCTAGCAGGGCCCCTCCGTCGACTACGAGGACCTCCCCTGTTATCCAAGAAGCAGCATCGGATACCAAGAACAGCGCTGGGGTCGCGACGTCTTCTGGAACCCCGAGTCGTTTGAGAGGGATACGGCTCGCTACGAACTCCTCGTTGCTTTCGTAAAGGACCCTCGAAAATCTTGTCTTGATAAGGCCTGGAGCAAGCGCGTTCACCCGGACGCCTGGGGCCATTTCTACTGCCAGCTGTTTGGTGAGATGAATGAGTGCTGCTTTGGAGACGTTGTAGGCTCCAAGCATTGGCTCAGCCCTCAGGCCTCCTACGGAAGCCACGTTCAAGATGCACCCACCGTTCGCTTTCAACCAGCGTTTCCACGCCTCCGAGCACCACCAGACAATCGCTTCTAGGTTGACCCTGAGGGTTTTTGCGACTGCCGATCGGTCGGCATCGGCGAGGGGGCCGAACTGAGGGTTCGTCGCCGCATTGTTGACCAGAATGTCCAGTGAGCCGAAGCGCTCCACGGTCTTGTCTACTGCCTCTCGTATGTGGTCGGGGTCGTCAGCCTTACCGGCGACAAAAAAAGATCGCTCGCCCAGAGAGGCGACGGCCGATTCGAGCTCGTCGATCTTGCGGGCAGTAACGCACACACTGCCTCCGGCCTTCACGATAGCTTCAGCTATGGCGTAACCAATCCCCCTTGATCCGCCAGTAACCAAGGCTGCTTTTCCCGATAAATCGATTTGCATGGTATTGCTCCCCTAAGTCGGATGGAACCGCGTTTGAATGATCGCGTGCTCGTGATTTAGCACAGTTCTTACAATTAGCGTCGAACCGCGGTGACCGCTTATAGGAAAACTAGACGGGAAGCCTAGAGCATCGTGGGAGCGAGCAGCAAAGAGCGAGGATAACAAATGGCATTTCCAGAAGGGCCGAGCGGCCCAGAGCAGACCAAACCTTTCGAAGGTCGTGATTTTGGCGAGGCTCCTCTACCGGGTGTCGGTGAAGAGTCTGGATCCTGGGTTCCACCAGGCACCGGACAGCATGCGCCATGGGCCGGGGGGCCCCAACCGACTCACCACCAGTCATGGACGAGTCCTAACGCTTGGCCGCCTCAGGTTGCCTGGCCTTCGGCAGGGGCGCCGGAGCAAGCGCCTTCCCAGCCGCCGAAGCCGCGCTTTAGCGTGGCTACTGTTTTGACCTCTCTGCTTCTTAGCATTCTCGTGGGAGGGCTCGCGGGAGCAGTTGCGGGATCGCGAGCGGAGAGAGCGAGGCCGACGCCAGTCAGTATTCCGCAGGCAGGTCCAGTCGCTCTTCCAGAAGGGGCGTCGATCGCTGATTTGGTTCGTGCCGTCGAGCCGGGAGTAGCCACCGTTCATGTGTTCAGTGGCGCCCAGCGGGGTGCGGGAACCGGATTTCTAATCGATAAAGACGGACACATCGTGACTAACCGGCATGTAATCGAGGGAGCTCGGGAGTACCGGATCAACCTCGCGGGGAAGAAAGATTTGCGGGCTCGCCTTGTGGGAGCTGATCGGGAACTCGATATTGCGGTGCTCCAGATAGATCCATTTCCAGACATGAAGCCCCTCACCCTGGGGAACTCCGACCATCTACGAGTAGGGGACACGGTAATCGCTGTGGGCAACGCGCTTGATTTACCCGGCGGGCCTACGGTAACCATGGGAATTGTTTCGGCCCTGAATCGATCGCTCTCGGACGAGACCCCAGGCGGGCGAAGAATAGTACTGACCGGCCTTATTCAGACCGATGCCGCCATCAATCCGGGGAACTCGGGGGGTCCGCTTCTGAACCTCGCTGGCCAGGTAGTGGGGGTCAATACAGCAGTCGCCGCAAATCCGAACGACATCACGGGTTCCCAGCAAGCTCAGAACATAGGGTTCGCGATAAACATCAATGACGCCAAAGTAGCGGCTGAAAACGTCATCAACGGGGTGGTGTCAAGGAGGGCTATCTTGGGTGTGGATGTCGTGACTGTAACACCCGTGGTGGCGGAACGACGCGGCCTGGCCGTCGACGAGGGGGCTCTGGTTGCTGACCTAATGCCTGGAGGACCGGCAGAGGCAGCAGGGTTACAAGTCGACGATGTAATCGTCGCAGTCGATGGGAAAAAGGTAACGAGCGCGGAGGAGCTGCGGGCCGCGTTGCGGCCGAAAAATCCCGGTGACGAGGTCGGGGTCGAGTTTTACAGGGGTCAGGAAAAAAAGGCTGTAAGGGTGAAGCTGGGTGAGGCCCCATAAGAACCCGTCTCGCGAGCCCGACACCCTCATTTCTCGGCTGTCACCTCTCTTGTATCGCGCACGACCACGAGAGGCCGGTCGGCACTGTCGCTTCGGATAAATCCCGTAACGCAGACCTTTTTCACGGGCATGCCGGGCTGTATCTCGAGACCTCTACGGTCGAGTACATTTACCCACAGGCTCGAGTCGGAGTCCCCGGATCCTACTACCAAGGTTGCTTCCAAATCGGAACCAGGTTTCCACTCGAGAGAGTGAAGCGGACCGCAAACTCGGACAGCCTCGCCTCTGTGTGCCTAGGTTTGTGCCACGTCGACTTCTGGGATCGGGTCTGGCGAAACGCTGACTTGAGCGGCTCTCTGGACGATTATCCGGGTTCCATCAGAACTTTGTTGTATCTGTCCCGTGACACATATGGTTCGGGCTAGGTAACGAAGGTTCCCCGCTGTTTTGCGGTCTTGAATTGTCACGATCAAGCTTTGATCCGGCGCGGGTCTGTCCAAGTAAAGGTGGAGCGGGCCGTCAGAGATAGGATCTTCAATTACTTCTGCCACCTTGGCACAGACCGTGCGAGTAGATCCGGGAAGACTGGCAGCTTCCTGTGGTGACGTTGATGCTTTGGAGGCACAGGCCCCTATGAGCACTGCGCTTACGGCTGCAACCACAAATTTCCCAACCGTCGAGCGCTGCCGAGGGCGTGTTTCCACTAGGATCCTCCGAAGGAAAGTCGCCCCGCAAGGACAAGCGCGACGGTTGCGGCGATCACGACCGAGGCAGATGCTATAGCTGGATAAGAGCTCTGTTGGCTGGTCGAAGCATCGAATCCAGCCCCTATCGCCAGTCCTGACACTAGTCCCCCAAGGTGAGCCAGATTGTCGATTCCCGGAACGACAAATCCAATGAACAGATTGATCGCGACTATCAGTCCGATCTGAGCGAGATTAGCTCTGGCCCACGGGGACCTACGTCTTCTGTACAAAGCTGCTCCCAAGGCGCCAAATAGCCCGAAGATAGCACCCGATGCGCCCACGGATCCTGCCGCATGCATTAAGGCTGAAACAGGTCTGGCGAGAATCGGAACTGTTGCAGAGAGGAGGCTGGCGAAAATCCCGGTGAGCAAGAAGGCAGCCAAAAGCTTGGTGGCCCCCCAGGCTTCTTCTAGGATGCTTCCCACTACGTACAGCGCGTACATGTTAAACAGGAGGTGCAGCAGGCCGGCATGAAAGAAGATAGCTGTCACCACCCTCCACCACTCCCCGAGACCGTAGACGAGATAAGGATGCGACATCCCGAGTGTCGCCAGCCTGTGGCCTGACAAAGCGTCCAACAGAAACACCCCTACGCAGATTCCGATAAGTGTGGGGGTAGCATTCGCAGGTTTTGGGACGAATACTCGGGCCCTCGAGCGAACGGTTACCGGTCGTACAGCCGTTCGCGATATGCACTCGGGGCACCTTTGGCCAACGTCAACCACGAAGGTGCACTCGGGGCACGTCGGTTTTCCGCACCGACTACATCGCACCCAAGCGGGGATACCAGGGTGGAAGTAGCAACTCTCAGGATGCGGGGCCTGGATATGTTCGAAGTCGTACGCCATCTATGCTAGCTATCCATAAATCTTAGAGCGCTTCAGCGCCTACTACTGTGTCGAGTACTCTAGTGCCCAACGTTCTGCAGCGATCTCGAGAAGGTTCGCAGCGTTGTATACGGCCTCTTTAGGGTATCGGCAAAGCGACTCTAAGGAGAGTTTGAAAGCTCCACAAAGTCTTGAATCGACAACGGAGTCTTCTATTCTTCCCGCCAATATTGCAACCCTCTTGTTGAGAGAAGAAGCCAACGTTACGACTTTTCCTATGGCTTTTCCCTCGAAGCTGGTTCTATCGACAGCTCCCTCACCGGTGATTACGACGTCCGCGTTAGCGATGCGTTCACGAAGACGAAGTGCCGTTGCGACTATCTCGAAGCCATCTAGCAGTTGTGCATTTTCAGCCGCCGCTAGGCCTCCTGCTAGCCCGCCGCCAGCCCCGCTTCGCGGTAGAAAACCGGGGTCGATGCCAAATACTTTCCCGTACAGGTTCGCTACCCGACGCATAGCTTCTTCGAAGCGCCCAAACTCGGAGGGATGTAAGCCTTTTTGAGGGCCGAAGGTTCGCACACAGCCACTCTCTCCCAGCATTGAATGAGTCACGTCGGTGGCAATCTGAACCTCCGGCCTCCCATCGCGACCTGGCAGGTCCATTCCAGACGGATCGATTGCGTGGGTGCGGAAAAGCAATCGGTCCCCTTTATGCAACGGAGCACCGGTCTCGTCTAAGAGCGATGCTCCCATGGCAGCTAGGGCGCCCAAGCCTGCATCCAGAGTGGCTGTTCCTCCTACGCAGACGAGTACTTTTGAAATTTCCGAGAATTCCGATCTCGCTCGGTGCAGAAAGTACGACACGAGCTTGCCGGTACCTGAGGTGGAGGCAGTGTAGGGGTTGAGTTCCGAGGGCTTAAGCAGTGCCAGTCCGGATGCCGAAGCAGACTCCACGAGTGCCGTTGGAACCCCCTCTATTCGTGCCAACCCGACACCTGCATATACCGGTCGTCCCAACGGGTCTTCGGTGAGGATCGGAACAACGCGCCCAGCAACTGCCTCGACCAAGACCGATACCGTGCCATCGCCGCCATCGGCAAGCGGGCACAGGTCGATGGTGCAGCGAGACAACGCCGGTATGACCTTGCGAATCCCTCTTTGGATCGCTAATGCTGCCTGGCGAGCATCGAGTGTTCCTTTGAACTTGTCGGGAGCTATTAGGATGTTCATCCATCGCCTTCCCGATCTGTGGATAGCCACATTGCTTCCATGTAAACGTTGCCTACAGTTTGCTTCTTATTGGGCCAAGCTATCTTTGCCCTGCGGTTGCGCGTGTGAGACCCTAATGGAGTCGACAGTGGCTAGGGAAGGCAGATAAACAAAGCGGAATACCGCCCTTGCTGAGACGCCTGTATCGTGCACAAAAAAGAGAGGCTGGATGGATCGAGCTTCCTCTGTGAGAGTGACTGCCGGGACGAGGCGCAAATCACCTGGCCTAGAGCTAGTGCCGGTCGGTGAAAAGCCGATCGAGCCGTACGCCGAGATCGTAGGCGACGATGTAGTAGAAGAGATCGTCGAACGCGCCGCTAGACTCAAGGGCGCACGTGTATTACATATAAACGCCACGGCTTTCGGAGGAGGTGTAGCCGAGCTCCTCTACACCCTCGTCCCCCTCTCTCGCTCTGTAGGTCTTGACGCTGAGTGGCGCCTAATTCGTGGCTCCGATGATTTCTTTCACGTGACGAAATCAGCTCACAACGGTCTTCAGGGCATGGAGGTAGTCTGGACAGAACACATGGAAGAGATTTATCTCTCTAAGTTAGAGGAGAACGCCCGAGAGTGGGGCGGAGAGTACGACTTCGTCGTGTGCCACGACCCCCAAACTGCTGGATTACTTCGGCTTATCGAAGAGGTCACCGGTAAGCGCCCATCAGGGCAATGGATATGGCGGTGCCATATAGACCTTACCCGTCCCTATCAGCCTGTTATGGATTTCTTCAGGCCTTACATCACGCCTTTCGATGCCCACGTTTACACTCTGGACGAGTTCGTTCCCGAAGGGATTGACAACAAGGTCGCAATTATTACTCCTTGCATAGACCCATTGGGATCCAAGAACCTCTGGATATCGCGTTTGACAATTAGGTCGATTCTAGAGGGCTACCGCATTGACCCTGACAGGCCGATCGTGTGTCAGATCTCCCGCTTCGATCCTTGGAAAGATCCTATCGGCGTAATAGATGCATACCGGATTGCTAAAAGTTCGCACCCCGACCTACAGCTCATTCTCGCAGGATCCATGGCCAGTGATGACCCGGAGGGATGGCACTACTTCAATGCTGCAGAGGAACATAGGGCTGGGGAGGCCGATATTTTTCTACTCACGAATATGCAGGGTGTTGGAAACACACAAGTAAACGCATTTCAAAGGGCAGCTGACGTTGTAATTCAAAAATCCCTTCGTGAAGGCTTTGGCCTCACTGTTAGCGAAGCACTGTGGAAGGAGACCCCCGTTATTGGGGGAAATGTAGGCGGCATCAAGCTGCAAGTAATAGATGGCAGGACGGGGTTTTTAGTAGAAAGTCCGCAGGAGTGCGGCGAGAAGCTTGCCTACTTGCTTTCACGCCCAGACGAGATAGAGAGAATGGGGAAAGAAGGAAAAGAACACGTAAGAAAAAATTTTCTTTCCACAAACTACCTTCTCAATTATCTCAAGTTGTTCAATGAGCTTACAGGGGTGTGATCATTTCGGAAAAAGCACGATCTGAGACGACCCCGACCATTGTGGTCGTTTCCAATAGGGGACCGTACGAGTTCCGGGAAGAAGGGGCGGACGTAACCTACTCCAGAGGAGGGGGAGGTCTTGCGGGGGCTTTAGTGCCTGCTATGGAGTCCTACGGAGGGCTATGGGTTGCGACTGCCATGACCGAGGGAGACCGCCACGTCTTTTCCAACCGGTCAAGGATTGCCGTGGATAGTGGGACGGGGAAAGCATTCGAAATCGAGTACATGGTATTCGACAGGAATCTATATAGACGCTATTACGATGTGGTTTCCACTTCCGTCCTGTGGTTTGCGCTGCACGGGATATTCGACGTAACGAGAAGACCTATTCTCGACCGGCGCTTCGATGAAGCGTGGGAGAAAAGCTATGTTTATGTCAATCACGCATTCGCGGGAGCCTGCGACCGGTTCCTTATGAGCAAGGGAGTCGAAGCTTCCGTAGCTGTGCTCGTCCAGGACTACCATTTATTTTTGGTTCCCAGACTTTTAGACAAACGCGAGCTGAACCACAGGGTCATCTTTTTTCTTCACACAGCCTTTCCAGGACCGGATCTTCTAGGGGCACTCTCGGCGCCCAGAGTGCGCGAAATCCTTGAGGGGATGTTGCATGCGGACCTGATCGGTTTCCACGCTATGCGCTGGGCTAGAAATTTCGTTTCGGCGTGCAAGCAATTCCTAGGAGCCGATGTCATTGCCGAGGAGTACCACATTGGGAGCTCCCCCGAGTATTTTCTTATCTATCACCGGGACAAAAGGGCAGGCGTAGGCGTTTTTCCGTTGGGTCCCGAACCGTCCTCCTTGCTCGTGCAGGCGGAGTCTCCAGAGGTGCGGGCCTACGAGGAGCGACTGAGGGTAACCGACAATGACTTTGTGGTGGTATCGGTGGAGCGTGTGGATCCCGCTAAAAATTCTTTGAGAAGCTTGCGGGCTATAGATGAGATTCTTGAAGTCGTACCCGAGCTCAGAGGTCGGCTTAAGTACTTTCTTTTTGTCTACCCCTCGAGAGAACGCCTCATCGAGTACAAGGCTTTCGAGGCCGAGTGTGCTTCGCTTGCCAAGGCAGTCAATTTGAAGTGGCGAAGTGGCGATTGGGAGCCCGTCGTATTCGAGGTTTCCGACTCCTATCCAAGATCGTTGGCAGCACTGAAGTGTTACGATGCCCTATTCGTGAACTCCTTAGCCGACGGTATGAACTTGGTGGCAAGGGAGGGACCACTTGTAAACCAGCGCGATGGAATGTTAGTGGTGTCGACAAATACTGGAGCAGCCGAGCTGTACGGAGATTTGGCTTTCCAGGTGAATCCCTTTGACATCTCCGAGCAGGCAGCGGCGATTGAGGAGGTCTGGAGGATGTCGCCCGAAGCAAGGCGTGACCGGGCCTCTAAGATTGCCGCAGTGGCCCGCTCGCACACTCCAAAAAGCTGGTTGGACGCTCAGCTTGAGGCCGCCTTTTCGATGCCATGAGCCTTCCTCAGCGGTCACGTCTAGATTTGGATCTTATCGGGGCGCCTAGCAGCCCGTGTCAGGCTTTCGAGAAAGCCGGCTACGTCGTGCTGAGAGGGGAGAACGAGGTCCGCAGCGTCTTCAATAGCAGGGTCTAGCTCGTCGGAGCCAACTGCGACTGCCAATCCAGCGCGTCCTTCTCGCATGGAGGCCCATCTTTTTGCCGCCTCGAAAGCTTCGACATCTCCTATGTCATCGCCCAAATACACGACCGCCTCTAACGCAGCAGGCACCTCCTCGAGGAAATCCCTCAACGCCCTGCCCTTTCCTACCTCCAAAGGTGGCACGAGCTCTACTACCATTCTCCCTACGAGTACTCGAAGTCCGAGGCGCTGAGCCTGAGTGTCGGCCCACTCTCTCACTGTTTGCGCGGCAAGGTCGGGGTCGGGTGCTCGACGAAAATGCAGCACTACCGATAGTCCTTTTGGCTCGACTGAATAAGGCTCTGGCCTTAGCGAAGCAAATTCTTGAGCGGCGCGAGTAGCCTCTTCGATAGCAGCTTTCCAGTGGATCGCCTCGTCTCTCGCTCTTTCGAGTCCGTAAAGACCAATGCGCACTATTCGGTCGCTCGGAATCATCTTCTCGAGGAACTTCGAGGTTCTTCCCGATATAACTGCCGCCGCTCCGACTAGTTCGGAGAGGGTGTCGAGTTGCGTTAATGCCGCCAGATCAGGGTATGCAAGAGCCGGGTCGTCGACGATCGGAGCTATGGTACCGTCGTAGTCTGTGACGATGGCCACAGCTCGGGGCCGGCTCTCGAGAATTGACAGGACGCCTTCAAGGGGTGAGTTCTCGTTCGGTTGGTGTGGTTTTTTACTCACGTTTTGCCCAAAGATAAGACCAGTTCGTTAGAGGAAGGATTCTCTATTAGTTGAGCTTTTGGACGAAGATCGCTTGCGAGGCGCTCGGCCACAGCTCTTGACCCGGGGGGATACGCGATTACGGAGCGATCGAGCCGCGACGATGCTGGTGGGAGGATGTGTACGGTGTATCCCAGAGAGCGCGCTAGGTCTCTCGTCTTGGCAAACTCATCGTTCGAGGCGCCAGCCTGCTGAAGCGCGACTGTCACTTTGGATCTCTCCGGGAGCGCAGTGGGCGAAGCTTCTGGCGTAGGAGACGGCAGCGATGGAGGCGACGGTGCTTGTGAAAGCGGTGAGCGCTCAGCTGACTCGGGGGGTGCTGGTGTCGGGTTGGGGCCAGTTATTTGGACAACGAAGTGGGAGTTGCGTGGCATGAGGAGCAAAAATGTGGCTCCTACCACGAGGCCGAGCAGTACGATCCCAGCGATAACCCTTGCAATTGGACTGTTTACAGCTCTAAGTACGAAATCCACTCGCTACCGCTCCTCAATAAGGTTCCCCAAAAAGAGGCAACGTTGGCCCGATTGCTGCCTTCGCTCTGGCAACCGAAAGCTTGCTTGGAGAAGTCATACCGCGTTCTAGATGTAAGCTCGTCCTCGGCAACGAAAGCTTACCGGAGGCATGACCTCGAGTGCGCGATCCGAACGCTGATGGACTAGATCGACCGCCTGGCCTTGTCCCGTTGGAAGGTTGCGCGATGGCTGGAGGCGATTCACAGCTCTTGGAGCAAGACGCGGTTTTCGCTCGCGGTGAAGGAGACAACTGGTTTCGTCGCAACCGCACGGCACTTGCCTCCACTGAGCTGGCTAAGCGGGACATTGCTCTGGAGATGGTCCTCTCCCTGCGCCCACCCCCTGCCTTCATTCTCGAAGTGGGATGTGCTACGGCGTGGAGACTGGTTGCAGTTCAGGAGGCTACGGGAGCGTTTTGCGTGGGGATAGATGTATCCCAAGAGGCACTGGCAGAAGGAAAGCGGAGCTTCAGCATTGGTAGGGGTCAGCCGAAACTCGCCCGGGCAAGGGTTTCTGCGCTTCCTTTTTCTCGGTCGGTGGAGTTCGATGTCGTGATAGCAAGCTTCGTGTTTCACTGGATCGACCGCAAGCACTTGCTTCGCGCTGTCGCCGAGATTGACTCTCACCTCGCGGACGGGGGTAGATTGATACTTCAGGACTTTTTGCCGTCGGAACCGACAAAAGTCCCCTATCATCACCTGCCTGATTCTGGAATCTTCACGTACAAGCAGGATTACTCGGAAATCTTTATCGCATCCGGTCTGTACGAGCTAGAAAAAGTCGTCGTATTCGACCACGACGACCCTTCCGGCCCGATCAAGATGCTTTCGCAAAACGCGTCGTCGCAGAATGCGATTCCTGAGCGGTCTAGGGCAGGGGCGTGGCTGATAAAGAAGGTGAAAGCCGGAGTGCACCGCCTCCTGAGCACATGAGCCGGCACTAGATCGAGTTTGGCGGGCGGATTTTCGTGCCAGCGGATGTGGGAATAAGTGGTTGAGAGTCTTTCTCTCGACCTCTCGACGGCCTGCTGCGAGGTGGAGTGTGACATGGACGTAGAAGAGTACGGTCGCATTGCGCAAGCAGAGGATGCGCACTGGTGGTACCGCGCTGTTCGGGCGGTACTCAGCAAGGCTGCCGAGAGGAGACTCGAACCCAAGACGGGCAGGTTCTTGGATGCAGGCTGCGGTCCGGGGGGAAACAGCAACTGGGTTCCCGGCAAATTCTTAGTGTATGGAGTCGACATAGCTGCCGAGGCAGTAGCCTACTCCGCGGCTAAGCGCCCGGAGATGCAAGTTATCCGAGGTTCGGTAACGGCTCTTCCGTTCAAGGAGGAAAGCTTCGACGGAGTGCAGTCGATTACTGTGGTCTGCCATACGGCAGTGAGTTCGGTACAGATAGCGCTCGCGGAGTACCACCGGGTGTTGCGCCCCGGGGGACTGTTACTTCTGGTAGAACCCGCGTTCAGGATTTTCAGGCGCTCCCATGACCGGGTAGTGAGAGCAGAAAGGCGGTTCCGATTGCGGGAGCTGTGCGAAGCGGTCGAGGATGCAGGATTCGACATCTTCGCCGCAACATATTTCTTTGCGTGTTTGGCCCCTGCTGCGCTCGCTCTCGCTTTAGTCGATAGGGCGTCTGGTGGATCTGGACACAAAAGCGACTTGGAGAGGCCGAGCGCACTGGACCCGATCTTCGAAAAGCTGGCTGCTGTCGAGATCAAACTTGCGTCAAGGGGTCTTTCGGGCGAGGGCAGATCGGTGATTCCATTTGGAACCTCTGCTTTAGTCGTGGCGATCAGAAAGTAGCAGGGAGTACCACTGCTCGTCTGATGTTCAGTCTTGGGATTAGAACCCGAGTCATAGATATTTCGAGGCAGCAGCGATAGCTTGCTCGGCCTCCTCAACGAATCTCCGTACCAGTTCTCCTGCCGGGACCAACTCTTGGATAGCTCCACTTCCCTGACCAGCAGGGTAGCACTCCTTCTCCGGGTCGACGTCTTCCGCCTCGGGCCCTAGCGCTAAATGAAATGCCCCATCTTGAAAAGACCGCATAGCTTGGATCGGAAACGGCTTTAGTTCTTCGGGATGATCGTCCCACCAGTCGGTGTACTTGTTTTTCAGAACCCGCATTGTCTTGCCCGAGTATGCCCGGCTTATCACCGTGGAGTCTTCTTTTGCTCGGATCAGTGCTTCTTTGTATCCAGGCGTCGTTCTTGCCTCAGGAGTGGCGATGAACCTCGTGCCTATCCATACACCGTCAGCTCCTAGCATCAAAGCCGCTGCCAATCCTCTTCCGTCGAAGATACCTCCGGCCGCGAGGACTGGGACCCGATCGCCCACCGCGTCGACGATCTGGGGCACCAGGGGGAATGTCGCAACTCGCCCCGTGTGCCCGCCGGCCTCTGTTCCTTGGGCAACCACGATGTCGCACCCTGCCTCAACTGCTCGCACTGCGTGCGAGACCTTACCGCACATGTTCATTACCAAAAGGCCGTTTCGGTGGCACATCTCTATGACTGATTCGGGAACTCCGAGGCCTGCTACGAACACCGATGCTCCACCCTCGATAACAAGCTCTACTAGCGGCGTCATGTCGCCTGGCATGGCAGTGAGCAAGTCGACGCCGAATGGTTTGGCAGTCAAATCCCTGACCCTTTTCATCTCTTCCACCATCTGTTGAGGACTCATGGTCGAGGCTCCAAGGCAGCCGAAACCTCCGGCTTCCGACACAGCCGCTACCAAACTCGAGTACGAAACGCCCCCCATTCCCGCGAGAAGTACGGGGTGCTCAATACCTAGCATCTCCGTAATACGAGTCTTCATCCGAACCTTCGCTCTTTCCGCAATTCAAAACTGATTCACAAAATCGATCGAGTAGATGCCTAACCGTTATCCAGTGCTCGATCGTCCAGGGCTCAATCTAGGCACTGCCCGGACAAATGACAATGTTACCATATGGTAACTAGGTGCCCGCACCGTTCTGCTCGTCTGTGGTCGTTTCCAAGCATTCTGATTCCACTGACTCGTCGGGGACCAATCCGACCTCGCTGACTTTGCCCAGCCCTGAATGAATCGAGATAGCCTTGGCCAACTGCTCGGTCTTGGTTTTTGGAACCACCTTGAAGCGAAGCCGGTTAGGCGCAGGAGCATCGGCTTTGAGGTACAGTTCGATTCGCCCATAACCCAGAGGAGTCGATCCAGTTTCGATTTTCTCAATCCATTCCAGCGAGAAGCTTGTTGTTTGGGAGTTGATCTTTGCTCGGTCTACGAAGAACACCCGTTTTTCTGTCACTGCGACCAATCCGAAGCGGCCTTTATATGCGCCTCGCGCCAGGGATACGACGATCTCTCCAGGCTCCACCATAGACTCGAGCCGACGAAGCTCCTTTCGAACGGCGAGGCGGGCCGGGGCAGATAGATCGCTGAGCGACACTTCCACAATGCTCTTGGAAGCGTTGCTCTCTTGCATAATTGCCCCTCAGTTCGGCAGTCCGAACCACGAAGATCTGTAGTCGAAGAGGTATCGGTCGGAGACGAAGTTGAGAGCTCTGCGGACCGCTTCTGAGTCAGACGCGATTCGTTCTAGCGTCTCCAAAGCGTCTCGCGCCGATGCCGCTGATGCAATGTTACTTCTAATCAGATACGAATAACAGGAAGAAGCGAGCGATTCTAGCACACGAAGGCCGTCGTCTGCGCCCAAAACCTCTTCTGTATCGAGATCACGCGACGATTTGTCGCCTCCCGAAACTGCAACAAGAGCCCGTTTTACCGCTGCTCGATACCGGGGTGAGCGGTCAATCATAGTTCCGGCGTAGTCCGGAAATACGCCCGCCAAAAGCAGGCAGAGATCTCCTATGCGCTTCACGATTTGTAGTCTCGCCAGTTCATCGGCGTCTGATGCAATGTCGACCAGGCTGGCAAGGTCCAGCTCAGAGAAGCGCTTCTTCCGTAGTCCCTTTGCGGATGGCCGCACCAGCGTGCCTGAGGAAACATGTGTAAATGAGGCCAAAAGCTCGGCAAGAAAAAACCTACTCGAAGGGTCGTGAAGGATGCGCTTTGCGCCTCGGGTGTCAAAGAGGGGAACCCTTTTCCTAGGCCCGATCCACTCGGTGACGAAAGTGGCTTTAGAAATTGCGATTGCACTTCGGTGAATCAAAACTGCAAAGCCCAAAAACGGCGATACCTGTAGCAGGGGCTCTCCGTCTGGACCGAAGAGTGATCGGTAAAGGTCTTCGGATGCGAGGAGGTATTCCAAGAGCTCGGGATCGTTCTTTATCTGCCGGAACCCGAGCTTGGAAAAAGTCGTGTTCGACGCTACCACCTTAGAGAGCACGGCATAATCCCCATCGCTCAAAAACTCGGAATATCGTTGCAGCGTCACCTCTGCCTCCGAACCTCCGTCAATCAACTATTGGAATAATCCATATAGACTTAGTCGGAATTTCTTTCCAACTATAAGCTTGGAAAGCTTGTGAATCGTCGCACTCGAGAGGCGAGGTCACCACCGAATGCGGGCCACTTCCAATTCGTTATCACAGATCTCTTCTATATTTAGTTTCGGGAAAACACACTCTTCTCAAAAGAAAAAGGAGCAGGACCAGCCCCGAAGCGCTTCTCACCCGAATGATTTCGGGGTCGAACACCTGGGTTCCGCGATCACCCTGGAGCGGGTGTCAAAGGTGTACGGCAGAGGAGCTTCGGCAGTCCGGGCGCTCGAAGGGGTGTCTTTGGACGTGGGTTTCGGAGAGTTCGTGTGCATCGTGGGCGCCTCGGGATGCGGAAAGTCCACGCTTCTGAGTTTGGTAGCAGGTCTCGACCAGCCTACGGCGGGCAAAGTCGATGTGAGGGTTCGCACCGCCCTTATGTTCCAAGAAGCCGCCTTGTTTCCGTGGCTGTCGGTGTGGAAAAACGTGGAGCTTCCTCTCAAGATTCAACGGGTACGCAGGGATCACAGAGAGCAGATCGTAGGAGCGCTGTTGGAGATGGTTAGACTCAAAGGCTTCGAGCACCGCAGACCTCATGAGCTTTCCGGTGGCATGCGCCAGAGGGCTGCTTTGGCGCGGGCACTGGCGCAGAGAGCTGAAGCGCTACTAATGGATGAGCCCTTCGGGTCCCTGGACGCTATCACCCGCGACGTGATGCACCAAGAAATCGAAGAGCTTTGGGGAGAGACGGGATTTACGGTGCTATTCGTGACTCACAACGTGAGAGAGGCTGTGAGGCTTGGGGACAGGATTGTAGTAATGTCGAGCCGTCCCGGACGAGTAATTCAGGAGATCCCCGTCAGCCTCCCAAGGCCCAGGCGAATGGAGTCCAAAGAAGTCGCCGAGTTAGCAACGCAGATCGTCGATGTATTGCACCGTGAGGTGCGAGCGCACGGTACCGGGCAGTGGAGGTGACCCCAGGGCGGAAATCGCTGGAAGGGACAGTCGCCGTCATCGCTGCCACGCTCCTGTGGGGGTCGACTGGCGTGTTCGTAAAGATGACCAAGATGCCCGGCCCAGCGATCACTTTCTGGAGGGTGTTTTTCGGTGCCGCAATTCTCTCTTTGGCGACGCTCGCCCAGCGACAGAAGGTCCGCAATGGTCCCATCCTAGCCTGCTTGGGAACAGGAATCATTTTTGGGCTCAGCATAGTCCTGTACTTCACAGCGCTTCGACTTACATCCATTGCAAACGTGACTCTGATTGGGGCACTCGCACCTGTAGCAGTCGCTTTGGTCTCCCCTAGGACTGTTGGGGAGAAAGTGCCAGGCAAAGCGGTGATCGCGTTAGTGGTAGCAACCGGGGGAGTTTCTTTGGCGATTTTGTCTTCACGCGGACTACCTGAAAGAAACGGCCTTGGTGATCTGGCGGCCCTTACGAGTCTAGTTCTGTTTGTCGCGTATTTCTTGTTGTCGAAGCAGTTGAGGCAGAAGACTCCGAACACCCGGTACAACCTTCTCATGACACTAGGAGCTGCAATCCCTGTGACGGTGGTAGCGGCTGTGTCTGGAGCTCCCGTCCTTGGTTACACCGGGCGGGACTATCTCATGGTCGCTCTGGTGGCTATCTTTCCAGGGAGCTTGGGGCACTGGCTGGTCAACTGGGCACACACTCGAATCACGGCGGGGACCTCGGCCACAATCCAGCTTGGTGTGCCGGTTGTAGCGATAGCAGCCGGGTGGGTGTTTGTGGGAGAAAAAATTCAGTTTTTGGGCGTTGTGGGTTCGGCCATAGCTCTAGCAGCTATATTCGCGGTGATTCGGATAGAAACATGTCAGGCGGGCGCGGAGCGGCGTTTCGAGGAGAGCGAGGCAATTGCGTAGACTCCCAGCGTCAAGGCGAAGGGGAGACCCGGAAGTAGTTCCGAGATTGAGACTGTCATCCCCGTGCCGGATGAAATCAGTCGCAATGTGTATGCCTCTGCTATCCCATACACGAGGGATGCCAAAGGCACCAGCCTGGGATCCCTTCTTCCAATCAACACGATAGCCAACGCCACGAATCCTCGCCCGGCTGTAGCCTGTTCTGTAAAAGTAGACGCTATGTCGATGGATAGCTGACTCCCTCCCAGCCCAGCCAAAGCGCCGCACAAAACCGCTGCGCGCATCCGCTGACTTTCGGGGCGTAGACCCGAAAAGAGTAGTGCTTCAGGCATTTCCCCCGCTGCGCGGATCCGCAGCCCGTGTTTTGTTCCCCAGAGGAGAGCACCGGTGCCGGCGGCAGACAAGGCCATTGCGTAAAAGAAGGGGCTTTGGACAAAGAGGACCTTTCCGAGGAAGGGTATGTCTGCAAACATAGGTACCCTGATGGGATGAAGAGGGGAAAGAAACGGAGCCGTTCCTCCAGGGTACAAGCGCCTCATCGCTGTCGCGGTCAAGCCCAGCGCCAGAAGGTTGAGCGCCACACCGGAAGCTATGGCGTTGGCTTTAGCCTTGTTTACCATTGCTCCGAAACCTAATCCCATCACAGCCCCGGTAGCGACCCCCCCTACCGTTCCTGCCCCTAAAGATCCTGTGAGAGAGGCTGTAGCGAAGCCTGCAAATGCCCCCATCAGCATCATTGCTTCCAAACCTACGTTGACTACGCCAGAGCGCTCTAGCACAGACTCGCCGATTGCTGCCAGCGAAACCGGCGTAGAGATCCGCACTGCAGCCTGCAGCAGCGCAGTGAGACCTACCAAAGGCGGCAGCTGCTCGATCATGGATCGTCGTACCGCCCGCTCTTGGGGGGCTTGAATGCTTCTTTTATCCTATGGAGGCCAAAGATGCGTGCGTGCCAGCTAGCCTGGATTTTCCAGTTTCGAGATTCTCTCGATGAACGGCTCTCCCCAGTGGCGGCCAGCATCAAAATAGCCCCCTGGATAACATAGGATGCAGCTGATGGTAGTCCTACCAGCCTCTCGGCGGTTTGTAATGCTGTTCGAATGACTGCTAGAAGGAAGGCCGATGCGAGCAGGGAGGTAGCCGAGGAACCCGCGATAACCGCGGCTACCAAGCCGGTAAATCCAAATCCCGGAGAGAAAAATGGGCTCAAGCGCAATTGGTGTCCGAGCAGTTCGATTCCTCCACCCAGGCCGGCTACAGCACCTCCCAGCGACAGCGCTAGCACTGCTCTCTTGTCGGTGTCGATACCCATTTCCCTTGCCGCCTCGGGATTGGAGCCCATAGCCCTCAGCTCCAATCCAGCCCTGCTGGAGCGCAGCGTGATTAACACAAAAAATGTAGCCCCGCCGGCTAAAACTGCTCCCAGGGGGATCTGTTTTATCCCAAGGATGGCGCCCAAACGGATTCCCGGGGGAATCGGCGGAGTCCAGGGATACCCATAGGAATCCGTGTCCCTCAGCGGCCCCGATGCGAAAAACCGCGCGATTGCGATGGCTATGAAGTTCAGCATGATTGTGACGACCGCTTCGTTCATGCCCAGACGGGCCCTTGCTGCACCAGCTGTCCAGCCAAGTGTGCAACCTCCTAGCGCCGCACAGAAAAGGCAGGTCGCGGTAATCAGCCATCCTCCGCCTAAACCTCCCAAGGCTGCACCTGCGCCTGCGGCAGCGACGGCCCCCGCGTATAACTGGCCCTCTGCCCCTAGGTTGTAGAGGCCTCCCTCAAAACACGTACGTGCGGCTGCAGCGGCACACAAGATCGGCGCGAACACCAAAAGAGTCTCGGTAAGCCATCCGGTCGTGGTGATAGAACGGCTCGCCAAAAGAGACAAGGCTGCACACACCGAAAGCCCGAAGAGCGCAACCCCTCTCGTGTTCATTTGCGCTTCGACAGGACGCTGGTGGGTCTCAAGTCGTACCAGCGGTCGCAGAGGTTTGCGAGGACCTGCTCGTTGTCTACAATCGCTACTACTGTTCCTCCACGGCTCGCAAACTCTTTGAGGATCTGAGAGAGCGCATTCCGGGAGCCTTTATCGAGGGAGTGGAACGGCTCCTCTAAAAAGATGGCGTCGGGATTGGAAGCAAGTGCCCCTATGAGCGCCACTTTCTGGCGGTTGCCTCCCGATAAGTTTCTGACGACCGAGTGCAATTCGGACTCCAGGCCAAGCCTCGGGGCAAAAGATTCGTAAACACGGTCGACATCGCTTTTTTTGAGGCACAAAGCGAGGGCAAGGTTTTCCCGGATGGAAAGGTCGGGATAGAGCGTAGTGCGATCGAAGTCGTGGGAGACCAGAGCGGTTGATCCTCGAGTTTGGACCAAGACACCCGCGGTACAGCCCGAAGGAGACCGAAGGGCGCGTACGATCGAACGGTGCCGGTCACCACAGACCCCGACGATCTCCCCTTGCTTGGCGTAGATATTTACTAGAGGGGTGCCTAGCCTCTCCAAACCGCGAGACTGCTGTGTCGAGCAAACCAAGTTCGTCTCCTCGGTGATAAAGATCTCGACGGCCACTTCGGACTCTGGTAGAGGTCCGTGTGAAATGGAAGAACTAGAGGTCGAAGATTGCGCATCCGCTACAGCCGAGAAAGACTCACCAGAGCCAATACCTGAGTTCTTCACGTGACTTGGATCCTCGCCAAAGGGTGTATCTACTATCCCTTGCTCAAGGCGGAGGATCCTTCTGCAGTGAGGTGCTACGCGATCGAGGTCGTGAGAGATCACCAGCGTCGCCGTTCGGGCGTGCGCTAAATCGTGCAGCACCTCGAAGAAGCGGCCAGCGATTGGCTGCTCGAGGGCAGAGATCGTCTCGTCGAGGAGCAGCACGGATGGTCGTGCTGCGAGGGCTGCGACGAGGCTTACGAGGTGCATGTCTTTGTAGGGCAGAGCCGAGGCTGGAAGCGACCAGTCCAGCCAAACACCTAGCTTTTGGCAGATCTTATCGGCCCCCTCTGCCATACCCGATAGTAGTCGAAAGTTGTCTGCAGCAGTCATAGATCTGATTACAGGCGGCTCTTGGGGGACTAGCCAAATTCCAGCCCGCCGGGCGGCGGCGACATCTCCCGGCGGTAGTGGACGACCATCCAACGTGATCTCCCCGGCATCGGGACGTTCGAATGCCGCTAAGATCCGGGCAAGCGTCGACTTACCGGCTCCGTTGGGCCCCCAGACGAGGACTGTTTCGCCCTCGGCGAGCGAAAGGTCTACCTTTTCGAGAACGGTTCTACCTGCGTATGACTTGGAAAGGCCAAAAGCTTCTAGCACCCGCCCACCCGTTGCTAAGAAGGCTCAGTGATAAAAGGAACCTGAATCCTTCCTGCCAGAATCGATGCTCTTGCCTCGTCGACTTTGGATTGGGCATTGGCTGAAGCGGTAGCATCCCTTGCGCGTACGGGTGCTAGCCCCGTGACACCGGAGTCCAAGCCGAATCTCCAAACGCCGTCGGGCATGTTCCCATGCTTGTACTCCTCCACCGCTTGGACAATCATCGCTTTCTGGTCGACAATCTGAGAAGTTACAACGGTGCCAGGGGCTAAGTCGTGCTGGTCTTTGCCCCATCCTATGGCGTAGATTCCGGCCTGGCGGGCACCCGAGATCACACCAACTCCAGCCGAGTCGGCTATGTGGTAGATAATGTCGATGCCCTCGCTAGCTAGGGCGAGTGCAGCTTCCTTCCCCTTGTCTATGTCGTCGAACGTATTCAGGTACACGTTGCGCACCTCTGCGTCGGGTCTGACCGAACGGACCCCAAGCTCGAAGGCCTTTATCTGGGCGACGATCACGGGAAAAGAGAAACCGCCGACAGCGGCAATTTTCTTGCTCACGGTGAGCGAGCCAGCAGCCACGCCCGCCAGATACGCGGACTCGTGCGACCGTGGCTGGAGGCCCTTTGAGTTGGGCCCCGCCAGTCGAGGGTTGTTGGTGACAAAGAAGTAGGTGTTCGGATAAGACGGTGCTACAGCCTCGGCTACATCTCCGAACTCGAAGCCGTGCCCTATGACGACGTCGTACCCAGCGGATGCGAAGTCTCTGAAAGCTTTTTCGAAGTCCGAGGGAGCGGTCATCTCCGCCACGTTGACCTGGGCTCCGAGGCGCTCCTCCAGCACGGGTGCTGCTTCTGCCGCAGACTCGTTGAACCCCCGGTCGGCAGCTGAGCCAGGAAGGACGATTGCTATCCGCAAGCGCTTCTCGGGTCCGCTGACACCTGGGGCTCCTCTGTCGGCCTCGGTACCCTGTCTACCACCGCCATTGCTGTAGTCGAACCGAGGTGGCTGCCTCGTGCACCCTGATGCAAAGAGGGCGAGTGCAGCGACAATAGCTAATAGTGACAGCACGAGCCTGTTGGTCAACTCCCCTAACATTCTGTACCACCACGATCCAGCGCTTGCCCTGAGGTGGCCGCAGGAACTGGCCGCCCTTATCCCGGTGCACACTGTGAGCTAGGAACAGGCGCTAGCCTATCTAAATAAGTTCGCCGACGTTAAACTTCTGAGGTGGTTTGGGTTGGCGGTGCCAGGAAGTGGGTTTCCCCAACCTTACCTAATCGATCTAATCGCCCGTCCTTCTGCTCGTTGCTCCCGGGGAAGGCCATGAGGGTAGCGATTCCAAGGCAGAGGGCTGCTACGATGTAGATCGCAAAGATCATGATGAGGCCGTCCACTGGGCGCCCGCTAGCGACGAGTGGCCGGAATACACTGATGTAGACCGCAGAGACAGCGATGAGGCCGCCCACGGCCGAGATGCTCATGCACCAGGCAGCAGCCTTCGGTCTAAAAGGCGCTAGCCCGGCGCCGACAAGGCCCAGCACCGCCAGGGGTATCGCCGCGAATCCCAGGCCGCTCACGGTTTCCGCTCCCCGCACCCCGAAGAGCGCCCCCATGACGCCGAAGAACAGCGCGAACGCGGCGCCGGCCAGGCTCGCGAGCCCGCCTATGATGCCCAACACCAGCGCTGCGATCCGCATGTCTACCACACCCCTTACTACATGCCAACTCCCTTGGCTGAGGGTGGCTCCCACTTTACCCGGATCATGCGCCCTACGATCCGCACGTCCTTCTTTTACAGGATTGTACAGGACAACCGGGACACGCCGGGTTGCCCTCCGGCGGGGTCGCCTGGTTACCCATACACCGTACGAGGCACAACACAGCGTCCAGGTGCGCCGTGTTTATCTCACCGGACTTCATGAGCGTGCCACCGACGCGGTCAGACACGGACACGCTTACTCGTGCTCAAACCCGTGGCTGGAGAACTTCAGGGTGCGGCTGTTTTCGGTGACCGTACGCACCACGTTGTCGGGGGTGCCTTCGGGAATGGTGGCTTCAATCTCGAGCGTCACCTGCACCTCAGCCCCAGGCAGTCCGGCGAGATGGGCGATGACCTCCGCGGCGATCCGGCTGGCGTCCCGACCAACGCGCGTGGGATCGAGCGAAACGCTGCCATGGAAGCGCTTTGGCCTCGTGGGCGCCTCGGTAACCGGCCCGGCCTCCCCGATCTCTTGGGCCACCAGCAACCTGTAGAACTTGCGACTCAAGCGAGTGGTCGGCGAGTTCGTCCTCGACGACAATCTCCCCCGCCTTCTGCATGCTATACAAGGCTCTATTCAGAACGCTCCTCACGACTTTGCCCGCACGGCGCAACGCAGGGCAACCCTCTACGTACAGCCTGATCAGGAGGCGCTTGCTCAGAGGACCCTCCTTTTCTATGATCTGTAGTAGTGCTGCCCGGACATTCGGTGGTGATGAGTTCCGAGGATCGGGAAACCCAGAGGCTTCCGGGTGCCCTGTGAAGGGTTCATTGCTGGTGAACGAGACCTCGATCGCGGCAGCATCCTCCCCTTGATCTTCGGCAATGAGCTACGCCTCTTCCATGGAGTCACCTCGGCCGTCTCGGTCGGCCGCTCCTTCTGGCTCCGCTTCCCACAGAGGCTCCTCGACGAAGTCGA